>JALSLV010000001.1 GCA_026988115.1 Lysobacterales bacterium
CGCAACAACCTCAATACCGATGTGGGGTTTGACCCAACAAACCCACGTGCATACCGCCTCCCAGGTGAAGGCGTAAATATTTACGCAACACTCTACTTACACTGGTAAACCCTCGCCAGTGTAAGTATTTATAAAACACTAACTCAAATACTCCGAAGTCCCTCAAGGAGGAGGGCAAATTTGACATTTTTGGGCTAACGCTACAGCTTCGCTGTTTAAGGGGCACAAAGAAGGCACAAAGTTTACAGAGCTTTGGGGTATCGACTTTAGTCGATAAATGTGGACTAAAGTCCACACCCCTTGAGAATGAAAAAATTATTCCTGCATACTATAAAACGCCATTTTATTGCCATCTGGATCTCGGACGTAGCCAAAATAAAATTGTCCATCACCTCTTGGCCCAGGCTCTCCTTCATCGGTTGCACCCAATGATAAGGCTTTGGCGTGAAGCTTTTTGATGGTATCTAAGCCATCAACAATAATCGCAGACATCGTGCCATTACCAACCGTCGCAGCCTTTCCGTCCTCTGGAGTAATGACAGAAAACATGGCATCACCTGGTTTTTTTGCCCATAAAATGATGTGGTCATCCGACATTATGCGCCCTGCGCCGATGACGCTAAAGAGTTCATCGTAATATTTTCCAGATTTTTCAAGGTTATTTGTGCCTATGGTTATGTAGCCGATCATGTGATTATCTCGTTTTATAAAATTTTATTATACGATATTTTTAAAATAATTTCACATTAGTTGTTGAGAATCATTCTCAAATAGAATATTATGCAAACTTAATCTTAATAAGAACCATTCTCATGTGTAAAAAACAACTTATCTCCTTCCTTTTATTTATAACTCCGCTTTCTTTTGCTGCAAAAGACACACCAAGTCTTGAACAAATGTGGCAAATAATACAGCAACAACAAACCACCATTGAAAAATTAAAGGCACAAATACAAGGCAATGCTCAAAACGTTGAACAACAATCTCAAGTGCTCGAAATTATCAGTGATAATATAGATGAATCAACTAACCAGTCTCAATCAAAGTATAAGTTTGGTGGTTATGGCGAAGTCCATTTCGGCAACACTGACAAGGGCAACAGTATTGACGCGCATCGTTTTGTTTTATTTAATGGCTATGATTTTAACGATCGCACACGGTTTTATTCTGAGTTAGAGATTGAACATGCCCTCAGTGGCGAAGGACAACCAGGAGAGGTCGAGGTGGAACAAGCCTTTATTGAACACCTTCTCAATGAAAAAACCAAAATAACTGCAGGAATCTCTTTGTTGCCTATTGGCATTATTAACGAAACCCATGAACCCACAACTTTTTATGGTGTTGAGCGAAATAATGTTGAAAAAAACATCATACCGACTACCTGGTGGGCAGCAGGTGTTGGTTTTAGCCAAAACCTTTCTCCCTTCTTTGGGTATGATTTCTTTGTAAGTGAAGGGTTAAACACTCCTTTATCTGGAAGCAACGCTTTTCTTATTCGCAAAGGGCGGCAAGGAGCAGCTAATGCCATTGCAAACAAGGGTGCAATTACTGCACGGCTGCGACTTTCTCCATTAACAAATTTACAAATTAATGCCTCACTGATGCAACAACAGGACATCACCCAAGGCGTTTTGGGCGTTGATGCAACATTGTTTGAAGCCAATGCACAGTATAATATCAATGGTTTTACTTTTAAGGCGCTTTATGCCCGTTGGGATTTAGATAAAAAAGTTGAAGAAATTGCTGCAGGAAGAAGCAAACAAAACGGCTTCTATATTGAACCATCTTACCGTTTTGGGAAACAAAACCAATTTGGTGTTTTTGGTCGTTATTCCAACTGGGACAATAATGCAGGTGATGATAACAACAAAACCGATATTACTCAACTTGACCTTGGTTTTAATTTTTGGCTTACCCCCCAAGTGGTCTTTAAAGCAGACTATCAAGATCAATCAGGTGCAAAAGACGAAGATGGTTTTCACCTAGGCATGGGGTATTCTTTCTAATGAAAACAACGGTTGTCAGATGGGTTCTGCCCACCCTTTTCTTATTAGTATTACCCTTTAATTGCAACGCCAACAATGCGTTAATGGCTTTTCTTAACAGGTCTTTTGATGAGGTTCCAAAACCCAAGCGACTTTGGGTTAATAAAGAAAAACAGAGTTACATTAAAAAATTGTTTAACCCCAGCCAAATAAAACTCAGTTACCGTTATTGGCAAAAAGACAATAAAACCGTGTGGGTTTTGGATGAAATTGGTAAGGAAAGAAACATTACCACGGGAATTATTGTTGAGAACGACAAAATTAAATCTGTTGAAATTATTAAATACCGCGAATCACGTGGAGGGCAAGTACAGTCCAAACGGTTTACCAACCAATACCAAAACAAAACCATGAAAAGTAAATTCTCAAAAGAAATTGACAGCATTAGTGGAGCAACTCTATCGGTTAACGCCATCAACAAACAAGTTGCTTTGGCTTTATATTTAAACACCTTAAGGCAATGAAGATAAAAAAACGATTAAGAACTTTGCACAGACAAATCGGAATTTTTTCTGCTTTGTGGTTATTTGTTTTGGCAAGTTCTGGTTTTATCTTACAGCACAAAAACGATTGGGGTTTGGATAATGCCTTTATCACCAATACCTTCTTGTTAAGGCTCTACGGTATCGGGCAACACACGGCAGCCTTTTGCTCTGGTGAGGATTGTTTGATTCAAATTGACCAAGAAGTATTGATTAACCACAACTCAACAATGTTATCTAACCCCTTGCGGAGAGTCGCCTTTATTGATGACAAATGGGTTGTCGAAACGCATGCGGAGCAGATGTGGTTTAATCGATCAGGGGAAATGCTGCAGCGTTTTGATGACTTTGAGCCATCGCCATTAAAACCACAGGAAATTAAGTGGCTTAAAGCATCTGCTGACAACGGATTAATCACGCAAGCCATAAGTGAAGTAAGTGACTCTTATTTATCCGTAGCACAGGTGGTTTTTGATTTGCATGCTGGGATTACTTCTCCATCCATCCTCAATGATTTTGCTGCTCTTGCGCTCATTTTCTTATCGTTATCAGGGTTGGTTATTTATTTTCGCAAAAAAAGGCGTTAATTTTCTTATTATTCAGCCAACTTAAAATATATAATTTGGGTCGCTTTTACTTCTACTGCTTTCCCTTTTTTATATCGTGGTTTAAATTTATATTTCAAAATTGCTTGAATGGCTTCTTTATCAAAAATGCCCTTGGGATCCGAGTCTATTACAACAGGGGATTCAACAATGCCAGTTTTGTTTATTGTGAATTGAACCATCACCCAACCTTTTGAAATAGCACTGTTTTTGACATTTATCGTTTGCCGTTTATTTCCACAACTTGTCAAGAACATTAATATAAAAGTAAGGCAAATTATCGTTTTTCTCATTTCATTTGATTTATTCATAATACAATGCCATAGTATCAATTTTTACTATTTTCCAATACAAAAGGAGGAAAAAATTTCTCCAAGTAAATCATCGCTAGTGAAATCTCCGGTTATTTGGCTGAGGTGTTCTTGGGCTTGGCGCAAGTCTTCAGCAACCAGCTCTCCTGCTTGATTGTTAAGAAAGTTGTGCTCGGCTATAGCAATATTTTCCACTGTTTTTTGCAGTTGTGTTATGTGACGTGCACGGGCAGAAAAACTGCTTTCTATATCACCTTGTGAATTAATCATGTGCAGTATTTTGTTTTCTAACTCTTCAAATCCTTGTTTTGTTTTTGCCGATAAAACAACCTCATTATCTTCTGGGTTTTGCTTATTTGTTATTAAGTCCACTTTGTTGTAAACCGTGACTTTGCGCTTACTAAAGGGTAAATCAGCGAGGTTTTGTTTTTGTTTTTCAACATCTTGTGAGCTATCAATTACCTGTAGAATGATATCGGCTTGTTTGAGTATTTGTTTGGCTCTTTTAATCCCTTCTTGTTCAACTTTGTCTTCGGTGATATGAATGCCTGCGGTATCAATTATCAATACAGGGATGCCATGAATATTGATGTTTTCTTTAACCACATCACGAGTGGTGCCAGCAACATCTGACACAATAGCGGTTTCATTGCGGGTAAATAGGTTTAATAAGGATGACTTGCCGACATTGGGTTGTCCAACAATGCCTATCATAACGCCCTTATTGAGCAACTCGCCTTGTTGCGCTTTTGCCAGTAAGTCCTTCAAGCTTTGGTGTAAGTCTTGCATCTTTTGTTGTTGGGCTTTGTCGGCTAAAAAATCAATTTCTTCTTCTGGAAAGTCTATCGCTGCTTCTATCCAAACCCGTAAACCGATGAGTTTTTTAAGTATTTCGGATACCTTGTTTGAAAAATCGCCTTGCAATGAACGCTGAGCAGCAATGGCTGCCTGTTCGGTGCTTGATGAAATTAAATCGGCAATGGCTTCGGCTTGAACTAAGTCAATTTTATCATTAAGAAACGCACGCTGTGAAAACTCTCCAGCTTGTGCTTGTCTGGCACCACAGGCTAGGACTGCCTGCAATAACATATTCATTACCACAGGTCCTCCATGTCCTTGTAGTTCAACAACATCTTCGCCCGTAAAAGAGTGAGGGTTTGGGAAAAAAAGGACGATGCCTTCGTCTATTAATTGCTTGTTGTGTTTAAATTGAGCAAACAAGGCTTGGCGGGGTTTTGGCACTTTATGGCAAAGTTTTGTGCAGATCTCTAAAGCTTTATCCCCTGAGATTCGAATAATACCAACGCCGCCCACACCCGGTGCGGTTGCTATGGCGGCGATGGTATCGTGTTGCTTCATGTTTTTATATTATTCCTTAGCCCTTTGCATCTATTCTCTTGGTAATTATCCATTGTTGTAACAAAGACAATGAACTGTTTACTGCCCAATAAAGAACCAAACCAGAAGGGAAGAATGCAAACATAATTGAAAAGCCCAGAGGCATAAACTTCATTATCTTCGCCTGCATTGGATCCATACCAGGTGTTGGTGATAATTTTTGCGTAAAGTACATGGCCGCGGCATTTATTGCTGGCAAAATATAAAATGGATCGGGGGAGCTCAAGTCTTGTAGCCATAACATAAAGGGTGCTTGGCGTAACTCTACGGACTCTTGTAAAACCCAATACAGTGAGATAAACACGGGTATTTGTATCAACATAGGTAAGCAGCCACCCATTGGGTTAACTTTTTCCTTTTTGTACAAGCCCATCATTTCTTCATTAAATTTCTGCTTATTGTCTTTATGTCTTTCTTTTAATGTTTTGATGCGCGGTTGTAATTTGCGCATGCGTGCCATTGAGTTGTATTGTTTTTCTGTTAGTTTAAAGAACAACAACTTAATCAAAATTGTTAGTAGAATTATTGACCAACCCCAGTTTTGAACGATGTTATGTATGTGATTTAACACCCAAAACAAAGGCTTTGAAATGGCGGTAAACATGCCATAATCAACTGTTAAATCTAATCCTTTGGCAATTTTTGGTAATTTTTCTTGTATTTTAGGTCCAATATATAATTTTGTTTTTATCTCTGAAGTAGCACCCGATGCTACCGTTTTAAAACCTGATGTTGCTCGTATAAGATAAGGTGTTTCAGAGTTTGGCAAATATTTACTAATAATGTCTGATTTTTCATCTAGCAAGATAAAACTTGAGAAGAAATAATGCTGCACCATTGATATCCACGCTTCACTATTGACCGTAACATTTATTTTATCTTCTTCAAAATCCGCAAAAGCCAGTTGCGTTAAACCTTCCTCTGGCTCAAAGTATGCTGCTCCTTTAAATGAAATTCTACCTGGATCATTAAAAGATGGCTCTTTATTTAACCATGGATTTGTTCTTTGTAACTGTTTGTACTGCTGCCCTTGCCAGCTTGTTGCGCTTTGGTTGTTGATGGTATCTGTTAAGGTAATTAAATAGTCATCTGCTGATACATGATAAGTTTTAGTCACTTCCACGCCGTTCTTTTCAATGCTTAACGGTATATCTGTTTCCCCAGAAGTGATGTCATAATTCGTTTTTTGGGCAGTATAACTATCGGTGTGAACAAAACTTTGTTGTGCGCTTAACAACCCTGATTGCGCATAATAATTTGTTCCAGGGTTTCGATTTAACAATACAATGTTTTCTTTTGAATGTTTTTTTATTGGGTATTTTAAAAGTTCAGCATAAACAACAGAGCCTCCCACCGTATCAATTTCTAGTTTTAAAACATTAGTTTTAACGGTTATAATTTGACCCGTTTTTTTGTGGTTTTCTCTTTGCTGTGGTTGCACTTCTGTGGGAGCTTGGGCACTAGAAACCTGAGGGACATCTGCTGATGGCTCTGTATTTGATTGATTTAAGTTGGTTTCATCTAATTGTGTAGCCAATGAGTTTTGAGCTGGTGTTTTTTGTTCGGCTTCAGTTTTTGGACCGTAATCCAATTGCCATTGCGAATATAAAAGAAAGCCTAAAAAGAATAGTGCGATAAGCAGCAAGTTTTTTGGGTTGTTCATTTACTTTTCCTAATTTTGTTAATTCTGGATTCTGCTTGATTCCATAAATTATTGATTGAACTAAAGAGGGCTTTGTTGGTTTTTTTTGAAGCCACAGGTCGTGCCAAGAGGACAAAGTCACAATTGACTGAAAATTCATGGTTTCTAAAGGACTCCCGAATGATTCGCTTGATGCGATTGCGCACAACCGCACGCTTATCAACTTTCTTGGAAATTACTAAACCCAAGCGAGAATACGGGTTTTTAGTTTTATGGATTAATACTAGAAAATTAGCATCAGAAACTTTGACTGACTTATTAAATACCGCATTATAGTCTGTTTTATTTAACAGTCGTGCTTGTTTTGGTAAGCCAGCCAACGTGTCTTTCTTATTTTCTTAATGTTTAACTGTGAGTTGGTGTCTGCCTTTTGCGCGTCTTGCGTTAATTACAGCTCTACCGCCTTTAGTTTTCATGCGTGCTCTAAACCCATGTGTTCTGGCACGTTTTAAATTACTTGGTTGAAAAGTTCTTTTCATGTTACACCTTGTTACTGTTTATTTTGAATTCAAATGTTTTTAAAATCCCCAACTTAAAGTAGTGGATTAAAAAAGGTTGGCTAGGATACTCATTTTGAATGTTTTTTTCAACTATTTTGTTATTTTCAAGCACTAATTAACTCATTATTTAATGCTTTGCGTATAATATCCTTCTTTTTTTGATGGTTATTACATTCTACGCATGATTTGGAGCAAGTGTTTAAAACGATTGGAGTCGGATATTGATACCTCTGATATTAATATGTGGCTTAAGCCTTTACAGGTTATTGAAACCACTGATAGTATCACAGTTGTTGCTCCGAATGACATTGTTGTTGATAAAGTTAATAAAGATTTTTTATCTTTAATTAAACTTGCTTTAAAAGACATAAGCCCTGTGGATTACCATCTAATCGTTTCCTTACCCGTTTCTTCAAGCAAAACGCTTACTGCAAATAATGCGACTAAGCCCAATGAGTTAGTCAACAGTTTGCCATCAAATATTGATCCGCGGTTCACTTTTGATAATTTTATAGAAGGCAGCTCAAACTCAATGGCAAAAGCGGCTGCCTTACAGGTTTCGCAAGAATTTCTTGCTCAATTTAACCCTTTATTGATGTATGGAAGTACGGGTCTTGGAAAAACCCATCTTTTACACGCCATTGGCAATAAAATCTTAGACAACGATAAAAACGCTGTGGTCTGCTATGTTCACTCCGAACAGTTTGTAAATGGTATGATTAATGCTTTAAGAACCAACACTATTTCAGAATTTAAAAGTCAATACCGTTCTGTTACCGCCTTGCTTATCGATGACATTCAGTTTTTTGCGGGAAAGAACCGGACTCAAGAAGAGTTTTTTCACACCTTTAACTCCTTACTAGAGTTAAAACAACGTGTTATTATCACCTGTGATAAATTTCCTAAAGAGGTTAACGGTTTAGAATCACGACTAAAATCACGCTTAGGGTGGGGCTTAAGTGTTTGTATTGATCCACCAGATTTTGAAACCCGGGTTGCTATTCTTCAAAAAAAGGCGATACAAAGCGGCTATATTTTAAATGATGATGTTGCCTATTATATTGCTAAAAAAATAAAATCTAATGTCAGAGAACTTGAAGGAGCCTTAAATACATTGTGGGCAAATGCCAGCTTTATGCATGTTGACATTACCCTTGAGTTTACTAAGAAAACACTAAAAGAACTCTTCAATGTTCATCACCGGCATGTTACTATTGAAAATATACAGAAACAAACGGCGAACTATTACAATATAAGGACATCAGATTTACTCTCTAAAAAGAGAACGCGTTCTTTGGCAAGGCCTCGCCAAATGGCGATGTTTTTAGCTAAGGAGCTTACTGATAAAAGTTTGCCTGAAATTGGTGAAGCATTTGGTGGAAGAGACCATACTACTGTATTATACGCGCATAAGAAAATTATACAGTTGTTTGATGAAATTCCTGAATTTTTAGAGGATAAACAAAAACTCATTAATTTACTAACGGCATAAAACAAGCTGTTAGTAACTTGTTAGTAAGACAAGAAATTAAAAATTTATATAAGTTATCCACAGCCTACTAACAACAATTTTATAATTACTATGTTGTTTAAAATCAATAACTTAGTATAGATATACAGGACTTTTACTTTAACTATTACTACTATTTTTTTATATATATGATATTTAATATACAACGCGAAACTTTATTACACCCTCTTTCAGAAATTAATGGGGTTGTTGAAAAGAAACAAACACTGGCAATATTAGGTAATTTTTATCTAAAGGCTAAAAATGGTGTTCTTTCTATTACTGCCAGCGATTCTGAAGTCGAAATGATTGCTTCTTGTCATGCAGAAATTATAGAAGAAGGAGAAATTACTGTTCCTGCTCGTAAGTTTTTTGATATTTGTCGAGCATTAAGTGATGGTTCTGTTTTAAACTTTCATGAAGAAGAAAATAAATGCATTATTCAAGCAGATAAGAGTAAATTTTCATTAGCAACTCTTCCTGCTAAAGAATACCCTTTAATAGAAAATATTGAAACTTATGATTCTTTGAGCCTTGACGTATCAAAATTAAAAAAACTGTTCGCTCAAACCTCTTTTTGTATGGCAGTACAAGATGTTAGGTATTTTTTAAATGGTTTGTTGTTTGAAATTAATGATAATAAAATTATTTGTGTTGCTGCCGATGGGCATAGGCTGTCTTTATCTGAGACTGATTTTGATAACAGTGATAACGTTAATAAACAAATATTAATTCCACGAAAGGGAATATTAGAATTACAAAAGCTTATTCGCGACAAGGATAACTCAATTCAAATTAATGTGGGAAAAAACCACGTGAATTTTATTTGTGAAAACACCAGTCTAACTTCTAAACTTATTGATGGTAATTTCCCTGACTACCAAACAGTTATTCCTTTAAACATGGAAAAGACGCTTACAACCAATAAGCTTTTATTAAAGTCAGCACTTCAACGCGTTGCTATTTTATCCAATGAGCAATATAAAGGCGTTAAATTTAATATTACTCACAACACCTTAAAGATTGTTGGCCATAATCCAGAACAAGAACAAGCAGAAGAAATTATTGAAATAGCCTCAGATATTGAAGAAATAAGAACTGGTTTTAATGTCACTTATCTAATAGATGCACTTAATGCTATTGAAGGCGAAGAAATAATGTTTAATTTTAAAGATGCTTTAAGTAGTTGTCTAATAAAACACCCACAAGATAACAGTTGCCGACTTGTTGTTATGCCTATTCGCATTTAGTTATAGACTTATTTAATGTGTTTATTAATAAGTTAAAAATCACTAACTTCAGAATACTTCAAGAGAAAGAGTTTAATTTCACTCAAAAAATAAATATTTTCCATGGCAATAACGGCACTGGTAAAACAAGTATTCTAGAAGCAATCCACTATTTGTCTACTGGTAAATCATTTAGAAAATGCAGCTTTAAAAGTTTAATTAATATTAAATTTAAACACCTTAATGTTTTTGTTGAACTCAATAAAAATAATTTAATAAATACCGTTTCAATTAACAAATCAAAAAATGGTTTGTGGAAAGCTCGGTTTAACAATAACGCAATAACAAAACAATCTCAAATATCAAATTTAATTCCTGTCGTTAGTATTGATCCAGAAGTTTATAGGTTAGTAGATTTAGGACCTATAAACAGGAGAAATTTTTTAGATTGGTTGGTGTTTCACGTGAAACATGATTATTTGAATTTGTGGAAAAAAGTTCAAAAATGCACAAAACAGCTCAATTCATTATACAAAGGTAAGGCAAACACTCAAGAAATAGATTTGTGGGAGGGTAGTTTTATTGAATTTTCTGAACAGCTGAACAAGGTTCGAGAAGTTTTTTATAAAGAAATGCAACCGATTATACAGTCTTTAACAAAACATATGCAGGGTGATATTGATAATTTGGAACTGGATTACTATAAAGGTTGGTCTGATTCGTTAACACTTAAAGAACAATTAATTAAAGACCGTAAAAGGAATTTATTATATGGACAACTGCAACACGGGCCGCATAAAATGGATATTAAAATTAATGTTTTAAATAGCCCTGCATCACAAGTTTTATCAAGAGGACAAAAGAAAGTTTTGTCTTTGACTTTTTACATGGCGTACATCCAACTATTGTTAAATTACGAAATAAAACCCATTGTTTGTTTGGATGATTTGGATGCAGAATTAGACGATAACAAACTTTCTAAAGTGAGTGAGTTTTTCATAGACTCAAATTTACAACTCTTTATTACAACTGTTTTAATTGAAAAAGTAAAAAAAATTTTTCCACAAGCTCAAATGTTTCACGTGAAACATTGATGTAATTGTTTAAAGATAATTATTAACTAAAGCAGTCTGCCTTAATTGCCTTTGAGTAAGCGAGGTATTTCTGTTATAATGTGCGATTGATTTTAAACGAGAATTTCGATATGACCGAAACTTATGATTCCTCTAATATTAAGGTTTTAAAAGGCTTAGACGCAGTTAGAAAAAGACCAGGAATGTATATTGGTGACACCGATGATGGAACTGGCTTGCACCACATGGTGTTTGAAGTGGTTGATAACGCCATTGATGAGGCGTTAGCAGGCCATTGTGATGATATACAAGTAAAGATTCATTCTGACGGCTCAGTAAGTGTCTCAGACAATGGTCGTGGCATACCTGTGGATATTCATGAGGAAGAAGGTGTTTCTGCTGCTGAAGTGATTATGACAGTCCTTCATGCTGGTGGTAAGTTTGATGATAACTCTTATAAAGTTTCTGGTGGCTTACACGGTGTTGGGGTTTCTGTTGTAAATGCATTGTCAACGAAATTGATATTAACCATTAGGCGAAATGGCAAAGAGTATAAGCAAGAATATGCCATGGGTGTTCCAGTTGAACCATTAAAGGAAATTGGAAAAACTGATGACAAAGGAACGACATTGCAATTTTATCCATCTGCGGAAACTTTTTCAGATGTTTTATTTCATTATAAAATATTAGCTAAAAGGTTAAGAGAATTATCCTTTTTAAATTCAGGTGTGCGCATCGAGTTAACGGATGAGCGTGACGGACAAAATGACGTGTTTGCTTATGAAGGCGGCATTTCTTCTTTTGTGGAACACATCGGCCGTAGAAAAACACCAATTCAACCATCAATTATTCACTTTACCTCTGATGATGGTGAAGGCACTAGCGTTGAAGTAGCAATGCAATGGTCGGACTCTTATCAAGAAAATGTCTATTGTTTTACTAATAATATTCCACAAAAAGACGGCGGTGCTCATTTGGCAGGTTTTAGGGGAGCGTTAACACGAACAGTTAATAATTACCTTGCCCGCAACAACACCAAAAAAGGCCTGTCAGCTGCTTCTGGGGACGATTGTCGAGAAGGTTTGATTGCAGTAATATCTGTCAAAACCCCAGACCCAAAATTTTCATCGCAAACAAAAGACAAACTTGTATCTTCTGAAATAAGAGCAATTGTTGAAGGAGGGGTTGGAGAAAAGTTGAGTGAGTTCTTTTTAGAAAACCCACAAGAAGCAAAAATCGTAACAGAAAAGGTGCTTGATGCTTCTCGTGCCAGAGAAGCGGCTCGAAAAGCCCGAGAAATGACTCGTCGTAAAGGCGCATTAGATATTGCAGGCTTGCCTGGAAAGTTGGCAGATTGTCAGGAAAAGGACCCTGCATTATCAGAAATATTCTTAGTGGAGGGAGATTCTGCGGGAGGATCGGCAAAACAAGGAAGAAACAGAAAATCACAAGCAATCTTACCCTTAAAAGGAAAAATATTAAATGTAGAAAAAGCACGCTTCGATAAAATGTTGCAATCAGCAGAAGTCGGAACATTAATTACAGCCCTGGGTTGTGGAATAGGTAAAGATGATTTTGATGCAGATAAACTGCGTTACCATAAAGTCATTATTATGACCGATGCCGATGTCGATGGATCTCATATTCGAACGCTGTTATTAACTTTCTTCTTTAGACAAACACCAGAATTAATTGAGAGAGGTCATATTTATATTGGTCAACCACCTTTGTATAAAGTTAAGCACGGAAAACAAGAGCATTACCTCAAAGACGATGAAGAAATGAACAATTATCTTTTAGCTCGAGCACTTGAGAAAACAGAGCTTTTTTATCAAAAAGACACACCGCCACTGGTTGGACTAGGCTTGGAAAAATTAATTAAACAACATTTAGCCGTGCAAGATGTTATAAAGAAACTTTCCATTATTTACAGCAATAAAGTTTTGAATTTATTACTAGGTTTGCCAGTTGTTTCACGTGAAACATTGAAAAATGAAAAATCTTTGCAGCAATGGTGTGAAATCGCACAAAAAGAACTAAATAAAGAAGTCAAAGCAGGAGTTTCGTGGGAAGTTAAGAAAACTGATGGCATAGAAGGAATTGACTTTATTCAAAATGCCAATGGTTTGGTTAATAAAACCGCACTAAACAATACTTTTTTTGAATCATCTGATTATCAAGCAATAGCGGATTTAAATTCACAAACAAAAGATATGATTACATCGGATTCGTACATAAGAAAAGGAGAAAAAACATTTGAAATCAAAGACTTAGATGATGGAATGAAGCAATTGTTTAGTATGGCAAAAAAAGGATTGGCAATCAGTCGATTCAAAGGTTTGGGTGAAATGAATCCAGAACAATTGTGGGAAACAACTATGGATCCTGAAACACGACGATTACTTCAAGTGACCATAGAGGATGCCATTGGAGCAGATGAAGTCTTTTCTACGCTTATGGGTGATGTGGTTGAACCACGCAGAGAGTTTATTGAACAAAATGCCTTACACGCAACAAATTTGGATGTCTAAAAAATAAAATGAATGAACAAACAAAACAAACGATAGAGAACCTCGTAAAAAACAATAATTGTGTGTTATTTATGAAAGGAACACCTGAAAACCCTCAATGTGGCTTTTCAAGCAATACCGTTGGGATATTAAAAGAGTTAGTCGGCAATGACTTTGCCTCAAGCAATGTACTTGAGAATCAAGAGATTAGAGAAGGCATTAAAGAATATGGAAACTGGCCCACCATTCCGCAGTTGTATATTGGCGGTGAATTGGTAGGAGGTAATGATATTGTTACCGAAATGTTTAATACGGGCGAATTGCAAACGATATTGGGCTTACAACAGCCCGAAAGGACTCCAGCAAAGATTACTATTTCCGACAAGGCACAAGAAAACATCAAAGTAGGAACCCAAAACATGGGAAACAACGTCCTTAAACTTTCAATTGATAGTCAATTCAATACGCGGTTTTCTATTGAAGAGCCCAAAAGTTATGAAATTGTTTCTGAGGCAGGCGATATAAAAATATACATGGATGTGGGAACGGCGAAACGCGCCGATGGTATTTCAATTGATTGGGTTGAAGACTTACAAGGGGCTGGGCTTGTTATAAACAACCCAAACCAACCCAAACCTGTGAATCAATTAACCTGTAAAGACTTAAAAAAAGGCATTGATAAAGGGAAGTACAAACATATTTATGATGTTCGTTCAGAAGCACAATTTATGGCGCAAACAATACCTGGTGCTAAACGATTGGATAAAACCAACATGCAATTAATTGAAACATTACCAAAAGAAACGCCACTTGTTTTTGTTTGCACCTCAGGGGCGACATCGCAAGGTGCTTGTGACTATTTCCATAAAAAAGGATTTACAGACGTTAATAATTTAGTGGGTGGTGTTTTGGCATACCACAATTAAACGCTAAACTTAATGAAAAAAAAGAGTCATAAAATAGTTAGTTTAATAGCACTGTTAATCAGTGCTTATTTTGCTAATAACTATGTTCAGGAAAATAATAATCCAGTTAGTTATCGCAAAGAAACTCAAGCAAAGTTTACAAGCAATAAGCAACTAGAGAGTTTAATAAAAAAACGTCAATCAAACACGATAATTACACTTGAGGCGATGGTGATTAATATTTTATCCGATGATAATCAAGGGGATAAACACCAAAGATTAATAGTAAAAAGTGGTAAAAACACGCTATTATTGGCTCATAATATTGATATTGCTCCACGCGTGCCTGTAAAAAAAGGAGACAGGATAAAAGTCAGAGGGGAATACGAATGGAACGCAAAGGGAGGCGTGATTCATTGGACGCACAGAAGCACAAATAGCCATGCTAATGGCTGGATTATACACAACAAGAAAAAGTATCAGTGATGAAAACTATTTGGAAACAAGAACCACAACTCTTCTCCCTTAATAAAAACAGAACGGCGGGATTAACCGATGAACTGGAAATAATAATAACAGGCAGAGGTAAAAATTGGTTATCAGCAGAAATGCCAGTAAAAGATAAACACAAACAACCTTTTGGTATTGTTCATGGTGGCGCAACCGCAACTTTGGCAGAAACAGTTGCAAGTATTGCGGGGTGGCTTTGTGTTGACCACAAAAAACAAGCAACGGTGGGTTTAGAGTTAAACATTAACCATTTAAAAGCCGTCAAACAAGGGCGTTTAACCGCAATTTCAAAAGCGATTCATGTTGGTAGAAAAACACAAGTGTGGCAAATAGATATTTACAACCAACATTTTAAGCAAGTTTCCACGGCACGCTTGACTGTAGCAGTAATAGACACGGTCTAATGCCTTTAATTCGTTTTTTCTTTCGATCCATTCTTTTTATTGTGTCGGTGGTTTTTGTATTGCCGCTGGTTTTATTATTAATAACCATAGCTCAAAAGAAAGACAACAGAAAATTTAATAAAAAAGTCGTTAATTATTGGTCAAAATTATTGTGTTATGTTTGTGGATTAAAGATAAAACAAAAGGGGAAAATCCAAAAAAATCCAGTCTTAATCGTTGCAAACCACATAAGCTGGATAGACATACCTGTTATTCATTGTTATAAGCTCGTTGGGTATGTTGCCAAAGCGGAAATAGAAAAATGGCCTTTTTTGGGACTTGTTGCACGGTGTGGCGAATCGTTATTTATTAAAAGAGGCAAACAAGAATCAAGAAAAAAAGTACTGGAGTCAATTAAACAACGTTTAAACTCAAATCGCTCAATCGCAGTGTTTCCAGAAGGAAAAGCAACCAACGGTGAATATCTGGGACGCTTTCATCGCCAGTTGATGCATGCGGCGGTAGAAGAAAAAAAACCCATACAGGCGATTGCAATAAAATACCTCAATAAAGACGGCACAAGAAACAAAGAAATTGCCTTTAAAGACAAAGAAAATTTTATTAGAAACGTGTTTAGAATTTTAAGTTTACCCACAAGCACTGCAGAATTAACTTTTTGTGAAGTGATCGATACATCTACTATAACCGCCAGGCAGGCCGCTTTAATTAGCCACAACCAAGTTGAAACTGAATTATTAAAAAATGCCTACATGTAAACCACGCATAAAGCCTAAAAATAAACACCTGCAATCCTTTTTAGCGAGTTCAAAAATAAGGTTGATGCGTTTATTAAAATCAAATACAGTAAAGGCGCTTAGTAAAAAAGTACAACTTAATTTAAAAAGCGCTGTTTTAGAAGGCTATATTACAAAAAGAGATAAGGCAGAAAAGCTATACATTTTGCTTCATGGTTGGGAAGGATCTGCACAATCCACGTATATACAGTTGTTGGCTAATGAGTTGTATAAAAACAAAAGGGCAACAATATTTAGATTAAACTTTAGAGATCATGGAGACACGCACCATTTAAATAAAGAATTGTTTCACTCGTGCCGACTCGATGAGGTTTGTGAAGCCGTAAAAAAAATAAAAGAGCTTTACCGCTGTAAAGAAACCTTTGTTTGTGGATTCTCTTTAGGTGGAAATTTTGCCATTAGGGTAGCATCTAAAGCACAAGAAATGGCTATAAACATTACAAAGGTTTTTGCTATATCACCTCCAATCAACCCTAAAAACAGCATGTTAGCTATTGAAAAGAGCCCGCTTTATTCAAGGTATTTTTTAAGAAAATGGCAAAAGTCATTAGAAAAGAAATACAAAACACACCCAGAAAACTTTGATAACAATCAATACAAAGAAATAAAGTCATTAGATAAGTTAACAGAATTATTGATTATTAAAAATACAGACTATAATACCACAGATGAATATTTCCAAGGGTATGAAATAAACACGCAAGTATTAAAAAACATAAAAGCAGAAACACATATTCTTATGGCAAAAGATGACCCGGTTATTCCGTTTAGTGATTTTGCAGGAATTGAAGGACAAAAGCATATTGTATTAAAAACAACGGAACATGGTGGGCATTGTGGCTTTATAACGGGTTGGAGAATGCACAGTTGGGTTGAGGAATATATTATTAAAAACAGCTAGAGAAAAAAATGAACGAAATTAATAAAGATCACTTATTGTATCAAGCACTTAATTACATGAAGAACAGGAAAACCCATAAAAGATTTATAGGAAAATAAAACAAATGGAAGACACAAATTTTATTCAATGGTTGGTTTTGGCAATTATTCAAGGTTTAACAGAATACCTGCCGATTTCATCATCGGCGCATTTGATTTTGGCATCAAAATTGATGGGATGGCAAGATCAAGGTTTGGTGATGGATATTGCGGCACATGGTGGCTCTTTAGTTGCGGTTTTGTGGTACTTTAAGGACGAGGTGGTTAAACTTTTTAAAGGAAAGAACTGGTCGTTATTCAATAAATTAGCATTAGCGAGCATACCGTTGGCTATTTTTGGATATGTTTTTAAAGACTTTATAGAGAATAATTTACGATCAAATACACTGGTTTTTGCACTTTCAAGCATAATTTTTGGCCTGTTGTTGTATGTGTCCGACTTAATTCAAAAAAAGAAATCAACAAACTCAAAACCCAAAGAGGTAACAATCAAACAAGCCCTTGCTATCGGGTTTGCTCAAGTGTGTGCCCTAATACCAGGAGCATCGCGTTCAGGCGTTACCATGACAGCAGCTATGAGCATGGGATTTAATCGAACAAAAGCCGCAAATTTTTCCTTTTTAATGGCGATACCAGCCTTGTTGATGACAACGGCTTATGGGTTTTTAAAGCTTATAAAAGAACCAAATGACTATAATATGTTAGGTGTTTTGATTGTTTTTCTTGTTAGCTTTATCACATCTTTGTTGTCTATAAAATTATTTTTAAAATTGATAGAACAAATCCCAATAAGTGTTTTTCTTTGGTATAGAATAGCCTTGGCTGTTTTAATAATTACCCTTATATGAAAAAAATCACAATTCCTGTCCGTTTTGGAAAAACCAAAGGCTTGCACTGGGGCAAGGGCAACCCAATTAAAGTACTTGCCTTACATGGCTGGTTAGACAATGCCGCTTCATTTACACAACTTGCCCCTTTACTTGCTAATGAGGGTTATGAAGTAATCGCCATAGACTTTGCAGGGCATGGTAAGTCATCTCACAGAGCAGAAGGGCACTTTGCCCACTTTGGGGATTTTGTTATTGATGTGCATGATGTGATTGAGCAATTAAATTGGCATAACTGTATTTTACTCGGACATTCAATGGGCGCAGCAATGGCCATGATGTATAGTGCTGCTTTTCCAGAGAATATAAGCAAACAAATACTTATTGAAAATCTTGGTCCTGTTCCTGTTTATGAAAAGGGCAGTGCAGCAAAAAACCTAAGAGAGTCACTTAAACAATGGCGGCTACACACAACAAAACATCGGCACTTTTATCCGACCATTGAAGAGGCTTTAAAAGTCCGCCAAAAAGTAACACCAATGGCAGCCGATATCTTGAGGCCAATGGTAAAAAGAGGCATCAAAAAAACCAAAAAAGGGTTCAGATTCCGCACAGACAAGCGATTACGCATGGGCAGTTTAATTCATTTTACCGAAGAGGTCGTTGAAGACATTTTAACCAGTAAAAAACCACCAACGCAACTCATCATTGCAGAGCCACTATCCTATGCATTACAGTACCCAAGTCTTAAGCTGCGCATTGAAAAACTCAATGCAGACCAAACCATAAAAATTAAAGGACACCACCACCTACACATGGATAATGCGCAAGAAGTCTTTCAAGTCATCAAGAAATTTTTAAAATGAGTCAACTAAACTTAACCCCAACAATTTTGTTGGCGGTCATTGTTATCTATTTTGCTCTACTGTCGTTGGTGTCAATCAAAACCTCGAAAGGGGCGGATAATTTAGATTTTTTTAACGGCCACAAACAATCACCCTGGTTTGTTGTTGCTTTTGGCATGGTGGGTGCGTCGTTATCGGGTGTTACTTTTATTTCTTTACCAGGCTCTGTCTATAACAACTCTTTTTCCTATATACAAATGATAATGGGTTATGCTGCTGGCTATTTATTTATTATGTTAGTACTTTTGCCTTTATATTATCGACGTAACCTTATATCCATTTATGGTTACCTGAATCAACGTTTTGGCTATTATTCCCAGAAAACAGGCTCTGTCTTTTTTATAATTTCACGGATTATTGGCGCGTCTTTTCGCCTGTATTTAATGACCATGGTTTTACATGATTTTATCTTTGTTCATTTTGGTGTTCCTTTTTGGCTAACGGTATTGTTGAGTTTGTTACTGATATGGAGTTATACGGTTAAAGCTGGAATAAAAACAATTATATGGACAGATACGCTGCAAACTTTTTTTATGATTGTGGCGGTGGTGGTTGCTTTTATTAGCATAACATCCCAATTAAACATGGATTTAGGTTCAGCACTAGTAGCAATAAAAAACAGCGACTATTCTCAAACCTTTTTCTTTGAAGGGGGGTGGTCAGATAAGTTAAACTTTTTTAAATTGTTTTTGGGAGGAGCCTTTATCGCGATTGTTATGACAGGACTTGACCAAGACATGATGCAAAAAAACTTAAGTTGTAAAAACCTCAAAGAATCCCAAAAAAACATGCAATGGTTTTTTGTGGTATTAGTTATTGTCAACATTATGATAATGGCATTAGGCGCATTGTTGTACATCTATTCGGCAAAACAAGGCATTAATTTACCACTTAATGCAGACACTGGAAATATCATAACGGATAAAGTTTTTCCGGCTCTTGCATTAAACCACTTGCCTGCCTATCTTGGTATTGTGTTTTTAGTGGGTTTATTGGCTGCAGCCTACTCCAGTGCAGATTCGGCTCTAACGGCTCTAACGACGTCTTTTTGTGTGGATATAATGGACAAAGTGAATACACCAAAAAAACAAAGAATGATAATCCACATAGGTTTCACTCTATTATTGTTTGCTACAATAGTAGTTTTTCGTTACTTTATGGAAGCATCAGCCATACAAAACCTCTTTCGTTTAGCTGGGTTTACTTATGGGCCCATACTTGGCTTGTTTGCTTTTGGCTTGCTGACAAAAAAACACATCCAAGATAAACACGTACCCATTATCGCACTATTAGCACCTTTGCTAACTTATTTAATAGACAAAAATTCAGAACAGTTGCTTGGCGGTTATAAGTTTGGTTTTGAGCTATTGTTGCTCAATGGGTTATTGATGTTTGCAGGTTTGGTGAGTATAAGAAAATGATAGATAAGATCGTCATACTTATTTTTTATATTATTGCTTATGGTGGTTTAATAAAATCGCTGTTTGAATTATACGTCAATGCATTAGCTAAAAAATGGCCTCAAGTAGAAGTAACGATACTTAATTCGGATATTGAAGAGCAGCAACAATCCAATGAAAGCTCTTCCTATGTTGTCAATGTTCACTATTCTTACCAATACAAAGGACACAATTATCGATCTAAGCGCATCGCATTTGGTTATTGGTCTAATCAACTATTAAAAGCAGCACTGGTGTTGTTGAGAAAGTTTGAAACAGGTAAAACAGTAAAAGCCTACGTCAACCCAAAAAAGCCACGCATCAGTGTTTTGATAGCAGGTGTTCGATATTTCCACCTACTTAATACCAGCTTTTTTGTCGCCATGGCTTTTTTTATACATTATATAAGAAGCAACATGACTTAAAAAATTATTTCGGCGTTGCTGTACTTCCTGCCAAAATTCCACCATCAATATTTAATTCAATGCCTGTGATGTATTTAGACTCATCAGAGGCTAAAAACAGAGCAGCATAAGCGACATCAAGTGGTTCACCCATGGTTTTGAGCGGCACATCGGCGGCGACATTTTTAATCGCTTCGACCCTAGCATCACCTTCTCCAAGCATAGCATCCCACATTGGTGTAAGAATAGCACCTGGGTGAATGGAGTTACAGCGAATGTTGTAGCCTTGTTCAGCACAATACAAAGCAACGGATTTTGTGTGGTTGCGCACAGCAGCTTTACTGGAAGCATAAGCCGTAGCTGCTGGAATACCAACAATGCCTGAGCGCGATGAAATATTAACAATACTAGCAGCAGTTGAATCCTTCATCATGGCTATGCCGTATTTACAACCCAAAGCCACACCATCAAGATTGGTTTGATGAACCTTATGCCAACTCGTCATATCCAAGTTTTCTGGGTCGTGGGGACCCGAAGATTCAAAAAAACCAGTAATGCCAGCATTGTTAATGACAACATCAAGTTTTTTAATTTTATCCGCAACATCAATCCAGTCCTGTTCTTGAGAAACATCAAGATGTAAGTATTGAGCGTTATCACCAAGCAAATTGGTTTCTTTTTGCCCTAACTCATCATTAATATCAGATAAAAAAACACGTGCACCATTGTCGATAAACAATTGTGCAACCGCAAGCCCAATACCTTGAGCAGAGCCAGTAACCAACACTTTTTTATTTAATAAACGTGACACGAGATGATCCAACACTTTAAGAGAGTTGAAATAATACACCATAATGAAAAACAAAAGAAGCTAATTTCAACTCAATTTCAGACACCATTATAAAAAACCCTTTTCTTTACTAAAGCCAATCAATTAAATCGAGCCTATCCAACAAACAGGATTTCTCTTATATCACTTTTGAGAACTTTTGTCCCTTTTGCTTTCTTAAATAAACATCAAACACCATGCAGATATTGCGGATAAGTAAACGTCCTGCAGGGGTAACTTTGATGCTTTTTTTATCCATTGTTATTAGTTTGTCTCGTTGCATTTGTTTGAGCTCGTCCAGTTCTTGTGCGAAATAATCTGTAACATCGATTGAAAATTCTTGTTCTATTTTTTCAAAATCCAAAGCAAAATGACAGGCGAGGTGCTGAATTACGGCTTTTCTTAACACATCGTCATCATTTAATAAATAACCCCGATAAATTGGTAATTTTCCTCTATCTAAAATGGCATAATATTGTTCGGTGGATTTAACATTTTGGCTAAAAGAGTTATTGACCGAACTAATAGATGAAACCCCTAAAGCCACTAAGTCCAATTCTGCATGGGTGGTATAGCCTTGAAAATTTCTTTGCAGTGTGCCTTTGGCTTGTGCAATGGCTAATTCGTCATCGGGTTTGGCAAAGTGATCCATGCCGATATAGACATAGCCTGCCCCTGTGAGTTTTTCTATAGTCATTTGCAATATGGCTAATTTTTCTTCGGCCTTTGGCAAGTCTTCGGCTTTGATTCTTTTTTGTGGCGCAAACAAATGCGGTAAATGAGCATAATTAAAAACGGACAACCTATCTGGTGACATTTCTATTACCGCATCCACGGTTAGTGCAAAACTTTTTAACGTTTGAAATGGTAAACCATAAATTAAATCAACACTGATTGAACGGGCATTAACATCGCGACATGCTTGGATGATGTCACGCGTCATTTGTGTTGGTTGTATGCGGTTGACGGCTTTTTGTACCACAGGATTAACGTCTTGCACACCCAGTGAAAAACGATTAAAGCCATAGCCAGCTAATTTTTTCATGCTTTGCTGGGTCACTGAACGAGGGTCAATTTCGATGGAATAATCGCGTTGTTCACTGTGAATAAGTGGAAAATATTTGGCAATCAACGACATCATTCTCTCGAACTGTTCATCGGTTAAAAAGGTGGGTGTTCCACCACCGAAGTGCATTTGTTCAACTAAACGGGATTTATCGTAAAGTTTTGAGACTATTGCCATTTCTTTTTCGAGGTAATCGAGGTAGGTGTCGGCTTTATCTCTTTTCTTAGTTGCTATTTTATTGCAGGCACAAAAAAAGCATAAAGTATCACAAAAAGGAATATGGAAATACAATGAGATGGGCTTGCCCTTATTGGCCTCATTGCTTGTGATGGCTTGTTTGCGGTAATCCTCCTCACCAAAGGAATCGTTAAAAACGACAGCGGTTGGATAAGAGGTATAGCGAGGACCTGCTTTGTCGTATTTTTTAATCAGGTCTAAGTTAAATTCTAAAAGAGTATTCATGTGATGATTTTTAATAAAAGGAGTATGATAGTTTTGTACTATAAACTTAAATATGATTTAGGTCAATTTTGTTGCTTTTATTGTGTCGTTGGTTAATTCTAGAACGGTAAACCTTTGATACAAGTCAGGGTGTTCATTTAGTGGCTCGTCATTGAGCTCTACCCATGAATGAGCGTTGAGCTTTTCTGTTTTATTGACGCCAATTTTGTGTTTAACATCATAACCTAAAGCTTTCATGTGATGATAAAGCGCAATGGAACGCGGCAAACAACGGCAGTCTTTTATGGTGCGAGCTGCCCAAAAGTAGCTTTTAACTAGACTTTCTTGCTTCGTAGCTTTAAATTTTACATTTGGTGTCTGTTCTAATACTTGTTTGTAGTCCTTGTTTTTTAATTCAAAAATGATTTTTTTTAAATAGGTTCGGCTAGATGGCAACAACAAAAAAGCCATAATTTTTTCCTTAAAGCTCATCAAGTAGCTCCTTTAACTCAAATAGACTGTGAGCTCTGTGTTGGTAACTTACTTGATAACTCTCACTTAGAAATAAAAGTTTATGGCAAAACGTTAAATGTTTTTCGAGGTGTAAAGGGTTAAATAATCGGGTGGCAACGGTATGCGCAATAAGTTTTTTCATTGACTCTAAGTGGTTTATTTGAGTGAATGAAATTTTGGCTTCATTATCTTTATTAATAAAGAAGAAGTGCGTTTTTTGCTTTATTTTTTCACCTGAATACTGTTGCTTGTCGTTGAGTTTTAATTGCGGAAAATTGGGTAAAATAGTTAACTGGTTATTAATTATTTTAACAGCGACAATGTCATCGGCTATTCGGTAGCTATTTGAAAATTCATTGAAAAAACGGGCGATGGTTGATTTTCCTGTTCCAGATGAAGCAAGAAAGATAAAAACTTTACCATTGATAACACTCGCCGATGCATGAAAACAAAAGACATTATTCATGGCTAAATTTAATATCAAAGCAGGGCCTAACAGAATGGTTGCATCTGTTTTTACTGGCGCATTAATTGAATGATTTAAGATTTGGTAATGACCACCATCCGCTTTTAAATGGTAACCATTGATGTTAGATTTTACTTCCAAGTTATAGATGCGCTCACCGACACCAATTTGCTGTTTATAAACAAGCTGATTAAACAAGTGATTGACGGTTGAGTTTAATGGTGGTGATTGATTCTTTGCACAAGTTTCATTAATAAAAAAGGGTTGCAGTTCAGGTATTAAAAAATCGCTGCAATAAATAGCATCAGCAATCTCGTACTGAAAACTTGTGCTTGATGTATTTGGTTTTTCTTTTGTTGTTAAATAGCGCACATGAACTTAAATAAATGGCTTTTCTGCACCAGCATTACCACTATCACCAATGCCGGGTGAGCCACCCATCGTTACATCTCTAATATCACCAAGCGGTTTTAAAACCGGCTTGGTGTATTGCTTCTTGTTTTTGTCTTTATTTTTGATTTTGCTGTTTTTATTCATTTTCTTTTAAATGTCCCATTCCAAACTTTATTATTAATAAAAGCATGATAAATGTAAAGTTAAACATTGTGAAGTTATTGTTTCCTGAACAAATTAATCGCTTTTTAGGGCTTTGTCAACAATTTCAAACACATCTGGAGACAAGTCTTTACTGGCATGAATGCGTTTAAGTTCTGGTTTAACCAAATCTCTTAAGGACTTATCCAGTTTTTTCCACGAATTAAAAATAGAAACCATGCGAGATGCCATTTGTGGATTTAAGCGATTTAATACCAAGACTTGATCGGCTAAAAATTGATAACCTTCTTGTGTGTTAAAACCAATCAAGTTGTTTGATGAAAAAGCCCCGACCAGAGAACGAACCTTGTTTGGGTTTTCTAAACTAAATAAGTGATGCTCCATCAATTGTTTGACGATATTTAATGTGTTTTCTGCTGGTGATGTGGCTTGCACAATAAACCACTTGTCCATAACCAATGCATTGTTTTGCCACTTTTCAAAAAAGTCTTGAAGTAAGTCTTGGTATCCTTCTGCTTGGTTGTGTACATAAAAACTTAACGCTGAAATACTGTCTGTCATGTTGTTTGCGTCGTAATATTGTTTTTTACATAACCGCAGAATATCAGGGTTTTTGGTGCACATGAGGTAGCTTAGGCAGGTGTTTTTCAGGCTTCTTTTTGCCACATCTTCACTTCGCACTTGGTAATCACCGGTGACAAAGTTTTGGTTATATATGGATAAAAACTCCACTTCTAAAGTCTCAGCTAAAGATTTTTTAATAAACTCTCTGGCTTGGTGTAAGTGATTTATCTTAATGTCTTGCATTGATACCATTAAAGTTTTTAACTCAGGAAGAGAAAGCGCCTCGGCAAGCAAGGCAGGGTCTGTTGAATCGTCTGTTAAAACTCTGGCTATTGCTTCAACATAAAACGTTGGACAGTTTGGCTTTTCATCATGACAAAGAGCATCATAAGCCTGTTTAATCACTTGTGTTGAAATGATTTGAGCCGCATCCCAACGATTATAAGAATCAGAGTCAAAAGTCATTAATTGCAATAAGTCCTTATTCTCACGCTTGTGTTTAACAATAACAGGAGCTGAAAACCCTCGAAACAAAGATACTATTGGAGCAGAACTAATGTTTTTAAAGACTAAGGTTTGCTTGAATTCATTAATCTCATACACTTTTTCAATCAACCCAGACTCATCCAAACTTAATTGATTGCCTTCTTTATCAAACAAGGCTGTGCGCATTGGAATAATCATGGCTTGGTAGTCTTTCTTTTTTGTATTTTTAGGGTGCTTTTGTTTGATTATTAAGGTCAATTCATTACTTTTAGCGTCATAACTTTCTTTAACGCTAACCCTTGGGGTTCCATTTTGAGAGTACCATAAACCAAATTGCTCTAAATCGGCACCGTTAGCATCAGCCATTGCTTTTCTAAAGTCATCACAGGTCACTGCTTGGCCATCGTGGCGTTCAAAATATAAATCCATGCCTTTTCTAAAACCATCTCTGCCCAGCAGGGTTTCATACATGCGAACAACTTGTGCGCCTTTTTCATAAACAGTTAAGGTATAAAAGTTGTTGATTTCGATAAATGAATCAGGACGAATTGGGTGAGACATGGGACCGGCATCTTCAGCAAACTGAAAAGACTTTAGTATACGCACATCTTCAATGCGTTTAACCGCTGCAGATTGCATATCTGAGGTAAACTCTTGATCGCGATAAACGGTCAAACCTTCTTTTAAACTCAGTTGAAACCAATCCTGGCAAGTCACGCGGTTTCCTGTCCAATTATGAAAATATTCGTGTCCAATGACCGCCTCAACACCAATAAAATCGGAGTCAGTTGCCGTATCAGGTCGCGCTAAAACATATTTGGAATTAAATATATTTAAGCCTTTGTTTTCCATAGCGCCCATATTGAAATCATTGGTGGCTACAATATTGTACTGCGATAAATCATAAGCCAAACCATATCGCTGTTCATCCCACTTCATTGAATGTTTAAGTGAGTCCATAGCGTATTGGCAGGAATCGAGGTTTTCTTCTTCAACATAAATGCGCAAATTAACATCGTTGCCTTCACTGGTGACATAGTTTTCTTCAATAAAGGACAACTCACCAGCAACAATGGCAAATAAATAACTGGGTTTTGGGTGAGGGTCAGACCAACGAGCAAAGTGTTTACCATTTTTCAAATCACCAGACTGCACTAAATTACCATTGGACAAAAGCACGGGGTATTGTTCTTTGTTAGCAATCAAAGTGACTTCAAATGGTGCCATTACATCGGGTCTATCGGGATAATAAGTAATTTTTCTAAAACCTTCTGCTTCACATTGCGTCAGAAAAAAACCGCCCGACTGGTATAAACCTTCAAGAGCCGTATTTTTACTTGGATAAATCTTATTTTCGACTTGCAATACAAAATTTTCAGGTGTGTTATCAATAGTTAATGACTCATCATCAATAACATAGTCTGATTTATCCAGAACCCTTCTGTCAATGGAAATTTTCATCAAATCAATGTCAACACCATTTAAAACTAACTTGTTTTGTTTTGTTGTATTATGGTTGAATTGTATTTTTGAGCGCACCATAGTAAAAGTTGGTTCAATCAAAAAGCCCAAGGATACTGAATTAACCCAATAGTTTGGTTGTTGGTAGTCTTTACGGAATATAACCTGATTTTGTTCTGATTTCATAGAAAACTTCATAAATTAATAACAAGGCTCGTATTATACCTTATTTTATTTAGTCTGCTACACAATAGCGTAATTCAGAACCTCATACTGGTGCTTTGCCAGCAACAAATCTGAACAGAAACTGAATGCGGTACTCATGAAATTTGACAAAACAGAGAATTAGTGCAATATTATCAACCACAATCTTAAAAAAAAGGAAAAAGCAATGAAAAAACTCTTACCCATTTTGATTTTATTTACTTCGATTTCTCTTTCGGCACCCTTTGTTAAACCATCAGAACCTCATGGCATGTTGATTTTTAATGTTAGTCATGCCACCCAAGATGTGTTTCCTGTGACATTATATTAACCCTGCTAGATATTACCGCTCAATTTATGCAGCATAAGAAATTTTAGGATGCTTAAAATAAGATATCACTCTTTGCGGTTGATTTTGTATATCCGTCATGTGTTTTTGCATCTTAATTT
>JALSLV010000002.1 GCA_026988115.1 Lysobacterales bacterium
TTTGGCAAGCGAGTGATTAAATCAGCCAAGATTTATTTTACCGATAATGGTTTATTGAGTTATTTATTGGGAATAGAAAACACCACTCAATTGCAACGCGACCCTTTAATCGGACAAATGTTTGAAAATCTTGTTGTTATTGAGTGTTTAAAAAACCGTTACAATCAAGGTAAAAATCCAAACCTATATTATTTTAGAACAGATAAAGGTCAAGAAGTTGATTTACTTTTTATACAAGGTCGTCAGTTAATTCCCATTGAAATTAAATCGGCAATGACTTTTAATAAAAAATTTGCCAAAGGCATCAACTATTTTCAAAAAATCACACAGTCTTCAAGCAAAGCTTATATTATTTATTCAGGAAATTTAGAACATAAATCAAATGATTATTCAGTTTTAAACTATGCTAATATTAAGCAAATATTTAATGATAAACTGTAATACATATCAAATGGTCAATATCCTTTAGTAAGGTTAGTAGTTTGATTTTGTTCAAGAATAATACAATTTAACTGTCGCCACAACTCGTCAGGGATTGCTAAAGATAAAATAACAGTTACTTGTAAAACCGAAGCTGGCGATGATTGTGTTGATAACTTTAACTTTACGAGTACCCAAGAGGTAACTTTGTCAGTACCAATGATTTAGTGGTAACTGCGAAAAAAAACTAAACCATCAATTAATTTGGATTTTTAACAGGTTATTAACGTGAGCTGTATTACGATTGTGTTTTAAAATTTGATGTTTTATTTATGCGTTATTTACTTTCTTTAATTGTTCTGTTGTCACCTGTGTCTTTTGCTAATGAAAAGCCCGAAAACGATGTAGTATCACTTGATTCGGTTGTGGTTTACGGTATTCGGTCAGGGCCTGGCTTGTGGAAGGTTTCTAATGGTGAAAACAGCTTGTGGATTTTGGGCACGCTTTCGCCTTTACCTAAAAAAATGCAGTGGGAATCGATGGAGGTTGAATCGGTTATTAGTGATTCGCAGGCTTTTATTTCCTCCCCAGGCGTATCTTTTAATGTGGGCTTTTTTTCCGGTTTATCTTTAGCTCGTTCTGCTATTGGAATAAAAAAGAACCCCAATAAGGAAAAATTAGTTGATGTTGTCCCAGCGGATGTTTATCAACGGTGGCTGCCTTTAAAGGAAAAATACATTGGCAATAGCCGTAAAATTGAAAAAACAAGACCTATTTTTGCAGCAGGGAAATTATTTGATAAAGCCCTGAGTAAAATTGGTTTAACCTACAATACTAAGGTGACTAAAAAAGTGCGGAAACTCGCCAAGAAAAACAAGTTAACATTTATAAGTCCAGCCTTTAAGATGGATATTTCTAAACTCAAGGGCTCACTAAAAAAATTTAAAAAATCTGAGATTAGTGATTTAGAGTGCTTTACTGAGACAATGGACACTTTAGAAGGGGATTTAAGTGTTTTAAAAGTTCGAGCGGATGCTTGGGCTCGTGGTGATATTAATAGGTTAAAAGAATTGAGTTTTAAACGCCCTGATAAATCTTGCGCTTCAGCTATTTTAGATAGCCAGCTGGGTAAAGATGTTGGCATTGAAAACCTTGATGAAAAATTGCAAAACTTATGGTTGGAAAAAGCAAAACAAGCCTTAGAAACCAACAAATCAACCTTTGCCACTTTGTCAATTGATTATCTTTTAGGCAAAGACAGTTACTTAAAATTATTAGAAGCCGAAGGTTACACCATTAAAGAACCTAATTAATGATATTCCCAATAACCCGTTTTGTGCCATTGCTGTAACGCTTTATGCAATGGCGTATTGAGTTGTTTAAGAAAGTTTAATCTATAAGAAACCATGGAATCATCCGCCATTTGCACGTGGACATCTAGAGTCGTTGGAACATGTCTGCGAGGATAGGTTGTCAGTTTGAATTTACTTATACTGGTTTTTGGGATATAACAAAATTTATTTTTCTTGTGCAATAATAAACCGTCTTTTAAAACAAACATGCCTTGTCGGTAATAGTCATTGAGAACACCTTGTTTGGCTTGTATGCTTTGTTTATAAAACTTCCAAGTTTTCCAAGTGTAAAACAGAGTAATAGCTGGAAAGCCAAGAAGAAAGACCCAAGCAATTAAGCTACTTGGGTTTGGGTTGGATTGAAGAATTCCAGCAATAACGCTGTAGGATGCGATAACTAAAAGAGCCGTTATTGAGATTTTGTAAGCCAAAATAAAACGGCTGAATTCATTTATTGGAACAAACTGTGATTTGTCCATCAAAGGAATGTTTGCGTCTAAAAAATTATTCAACAACTTGGGAGCCGTTTCATCCGACAACCATTCAAACGCATAATCTAGGGCTTTGGTTTCATTCGATTGTTCAGTTGATTTTTGTTTGTCTGGTTCTTTTATGTGTTTTTGTTGTTTGACTTTTTCAGTAACTTCTTGGTCGGTTATGTGTTCTTGCGTAATATCATAATCTTGGATATATCGGGGCAATTGATTAATAAATTCAAGACCAGCTTTGAATTCATCAACATTTGGCATGCCATCATGTTTGATGTGCATATACATGGCAATTGCGTCGTCTCTTTTTTCTTCTGCAAGTAAATCAGCCATTAATTGCATTTGTTGATGGTTAAAGCACTCTTGACCTTCTACCTTTTTTGACAAACTGTTTAAGGCATTATTTTGAGCCACAAGCTCATCGATAAAAAGTTTGGCAGTCATCAAGTCCGCTCCAGTAATGGCTCGGTATTCTTTAATGGCAAAGATTGTCTTGCCTTGGGCGATGGTCTTTTTTAATCCATCCAATTGTTGTGGTGATATTTTCATGTTTTAGAATCCAGAGTCAGTTATACTTAGGGAGTCTTTGCCTATACCTAAATCTCGATAGTGAAAATGCGATTATAGCACAATCCCTTAGCACGCCTAGTAAATCAAGAAAGCATCTTATCTCCAATGAGATTAAACGTTGAACGAACAGAATCTCATCAGTACTTTTTTGTACATCAAGTCAAAAGCCCTGTTTTGATTGTACAAGGCGTCAATGACCCACGGGTATTAAAATAGAAAGCGATGAAATGGTCGAGGCAATCAGAAAAGGCGGAACCCATGTGGAGTATTTATTGTTTGATGATGAAGGTCATGGGTTTACGAAAAAGAAAAATCGCATTGAGGCATCAAATAAATATTTAGAATTTTTGGATAAATATTTAGCCAATTAATCCAAAGGCATAAGATAACAACTCAATTAAAGCGTTAATAAAGAAAAACTCTGCTCCAGAAATTGTGTCACTATTTTGATTGAAAAATCGAATAGAAGGTTATGAAAGATAAAATTAAAATAGTGTTGTACTGTCTATTGGTGACGTGTGTGCATTCTAGTCGAGCGGGTGATAGCATTTTTATCAACAGTTTTGAGTTAACTGAACATAAAAATATTTTTTTCTCTGGTCATAGCTTGATGGATAACCCTTATGCGGATTATTTAGAATCCATCAGTGTGAGTTTAAATAAAACCGTTAATTGGAATCAGCAAATTGGGCTTGGATCTCCTATTCGAGTGCGCACCAGTGGTAGTGCTTTGCCTCCCAATAATTGGCAAGGTTATCTTTTGGGTAAAAACAAAGTTGGATTTGATATGAATGTAATTCAAGAACTTTCTAATCCCGCAACTATCGGAGTTAATGCACAATATGATTTTTTAATTATCACAGAGCGGCATGATCTTTTTGATACCATTTTGTGGGAATACACCAACAGTTTATTACGGCATTACCACGACCGGTTGTTAGCTGGTAATGCCAATGCTAAAACTTTATTTTTTCACTCGTGGTTACCCATTGATGCAAACAACCCAAATGCATGGGTTGCTCATGAGAGTCTAATGGTTCAAGCATGGGAATGCGTCGCTGAAAAAGTTAATTTAACCTTGCTTAATGATGGATTGCAAACAAACATTAGTGTCTTACCTGCAGGGTTGGCATTAACCAATTTAGTGACGCGGATTCTTAGCAATCAAGTCCCTGGATTTGTTGGCAGCAATGCCAGTAAGATTAATCAATTATTTGATGATGATGTGCATTTAAATGCAGAGGGAATTTTTTATATGGCAGCAGTGAGCTATGCAACTATATTTAACGAATCACCAGTTGGAGCTCAGATTCCACCTGAAATTGACGTTTCAACGGGACAAGCTTTGTTGCAAATAGCCTGGGAAAATGTCAGTCAATACCGCAATAATTATGATCAAAAAACAATGGCTCAATGTCGGGCAGTCATTGAGAATCAAATTTGTGCAAGTTATTATAACTTTACCAATCGGCCGACTCAAATTGCTAATTGCCAAACATGGATTGCCAATAATTCAAGCTGGCAAATCAACCCTTTTAATTGGCCTGACCCTAATCTGATTCAATGGAGTTTTCCGTAGGCTAATAAAAAACCAAGTTTTATTTGTAACCCTTTTCATTTTGTTTCGTCTATAGAGGTATAATAAATAAAAACAAGATTATGAAATTACTAACACTTATTCTTATCGCTATTGGCATTAATGCTCTTTGTTTGACGAGAGAAGAGACACAAAAAACAACGCTTCAACAGATGGTAAAAAATCAACAAATACTGCTTCAGGTTGTATCGAAAAAAACTATTTTATCTCAAGACCGTTTGAAGTAATGTAATTCTTAGAGACCTTTGCATAACTCGTGGCACGTGTTAAAAAGTTGCAAAAAACACCACTCTGCGTTAAAAAATTCGCAAAAATCCTTCTGGAAAGGATTTTCACGCTAGCCCATGCATGTGGGTGAGTATCATGGATGATACGAATAAATAGCGGGCTATTTGACTCATTTTTTGCCTTGATTGGAGCTTTTTTCATTCTTTTTTCCATCATCCCAGAGTTATGCAAAGGTCTCTCTTAATATGAAATCATTCTAATTTGGAACGGTTTTAGAGCTAAATAAATTACCACTGGTCGCGAAGGGAGCGCAAAGCGATAAAAATTTCTTTCTTGGAAGGGTTGTTTAAAGCTAAATGGCTTTGAACTTCTTTGTTGTCTAACCTTAAGAAAGTGTTGATTTGTTTTTCATCGAACAGTGTGGTTGTTAATGGCTTGTCATTAATATTGGATTGATTGTATTTTTCTAACCAGAGTTGTGCTTGGGTGTTATTGGGTTCATGTTTCAGAGTAAATCGCAGGTTATTTTGCAAATAATCGTGTCCAGGGTAAACAATTATGGTGTCGGGTAAAGTGGCAATTTTAGTGCAAATGGTCTCATACAAATCCTCTACATCGCCGCCATTGTGGCAGTTGCCAACGCCTGCATTAAATAAAATATCACCTGTAAAAATACAATGCGGTTTGCCTTTATATTCAACAATAAAACACAGGTGAGCTTGGCAGTGACCAGGTGTGTCAATGACTTGCATGGTCGTGTGTTTGTCAAATCGGATACTTTCACCTGGCTCTAATAAGCGCGATTGAGCTGGTATCTTTCCTTGCCCCACAATATGTGCCCACACTTCGCAGCCGTATGTATCAACCAACTCTTGGTTGCCTTGAGTGTGGTCCCAATGCTCATGGGTGTTGATTATGGTTGTTAATTTCAACCCTTTAGAATTGATAAAGTCTTTGGCTTGTTTGGCATCCCAAGGGTCGATTATGATGACCTCATTGTTATCAAATTCTATATAATAAGTGAAATTACGTAGCGCATTATGAGTGAATATTTGATGAATTTTCATGGGTTAACTCCAGTGGCTTTGTTGCATTTGTGTCAATCGTGAAACGGTTCGTTGCATTTCAAAAGAAAGTTCTTGCCCTAAGTAGATGTTCTTAAAATCCACAACTGATAAAACATATAAAGGTGTTTGGTTGTCGTATAAGACATCAATCAAAGTAATAAATCGGCGTGCGGTGTTGCCATCTTGCTTGTCTATTGCTTGGTTAATGCTGATGAAAAGGTTGTCGAATTGCTTACATAAGAGCAAAAAATCACTGGCATTGCGGGGTTGTTGACATAAAGTTTCGAAATCAAAGTGAATGCAGGACTGACTTCTTTTAACCACATTAAGTTGCCGTTTATTAACTGTTATAGGGGTGTTTTCAATTATTTGTCCATGTGACTGGTGAGAAAAGGCTTGCTCAAAGGCTAATTGATTGGCTTGTGTGATGGGTGAGAACCATTTCTTGTCCGATTGAGTTGTTTGATTTTGTGTGCGGTAGTCTTGTTCTCCATCTAGGTGCAAAATTTGCATGTTTTCTTGCATCCATGCGATGGCGGGCATAAATTTTTTGCGTTGCAGTCCCCCTTCGTATAAATTAATGGGATTGACATTGGAGGTGGTTACAAGGCTGATGCCATTTTTTTCTAGTGAATATAAAACAGTAGCAAGTAACATGGCGTCGGTAATGTCATGCACGAGAAACTCATCTAAGCATAAAATCTTGATTTCTTTTGCCAGTTTATTGACGACAATTTCTATGGGATCTTGTTGTTTTTTTATGCAATGAAGTTGTTGATGTAGCCATAACATAAAGGCATGAAAATGCTGCCTGCGCACGACCTTTTTATCCAGTGATTGCACGAACAAATCCATCAAGAAGGTTTTGCCGCGTCCAACTGAGCCGTATATATACAAACCATGAAAGGCTCTTTTGCTTTTAAAAAACCAACTGTTGTCTTTCTTATTTATGTTTAGGAATAATTGCTCAAAGGCATTCACAACGTGTTTTTGTAGTGCGTCGCTGTTAATTTCATCACCAGCAATCATGGCTTGATAAATGGTTAGGGGACTTGGCATGAATTATTCGTCAGTATCGGGTGTTAATTGCCGTGAAATTCCGTTAATTATTGCACCACGCAAGTCGATTAAGCGTCGATGAAAAAAGTGCCCTGCTTTAAAGGTTACTAACTGTGGGCGTGGATCAAGGCTGTTGACGTAATCATAAACGGCTTTGGGTGTGACCACATCATCTTCTTCACCTTGGATGACAAGCCATGGGCAATCTGGCGTTGTCAACTCGGTAAAATCGTAGCGTTCAACAGGAGGAGCTACGGTTAAAAATTGCTGCGGTTTGATTGTTGGGCAAGCACGTAAAGCAGTGTAAGAGCCAAATGAAAAACCCGCTAACCACAGGTCATAGTCTGGAAATATCTCTTTAGCCCAATGGTATATGCTGATTAAATCATCGGTTTCGCCAATGCCATTGTCAAACTCGCCTTGTGAGTCTCCAACACCGCGAAAATTAAAGCGGATGGTGTGCAACCCCATTTCTTTGAAAGCTTTTTCTATCATGTGAGTGACTTTATTGGTCATGGTGCCACCAAATAATGGGTGTGGATGACAGATAATGCCCAGTGTTTTTCGGTCAAATTCTGCCGATGGTCTGCCTGCCAAACATTGCAGTTTTCCGACTGGGCCTTGAATGAAAAATTCTTTTTCTGGAAATTGGGTTGGGTTTTGTGTCATGGCGTTCATTTACTTAAAATCTTTTGTGATTATATCATTTATTTAGTTTTTTGATATGATAAAGTCACCGTTATTTATCAAAGTGTGTGTGAGTCAAAATAAAACAAGCATGAAAAATTTTAATATCAAGTATCTTTTCAATAAGAAGTTTGCTCACATGACATTATTGGGCTTTTCTGCTGGCATCCCGTTGTACTTAATATTTTCATCGCTTTCTCTTTGGCTTGACCAAATTGGTATAGCAAAATCATCAATAACTATTTTTAGCTGGGCTGCTTTGGGCTACTCATTTAAATTTTTATGGTCACCATTGGTAGATACAATGCCTTTGTATTATTTATCAAATAAGTTTGGTCAGAGAAGAGGCTGGTTGCTTTTTACTCAATTATTGATTATTTGTGCTATTGTTTGGATGGCATTGACAAACCCCGCATTAGGACAAAGTCAGTTAGTTATTATGGCAATGGCAGCCGTTTTATTGGGTTTGTCATCGGCAACACAAGATATTTTAATAGATGCTTGGCGGATTGAGGCTTCTGACAAAAAAGACATCGCCATTCTTTCCTCTTTGTATATTATTGGTTATCGAATTGGTATGATTGTATCAGGAGCAGGTACCTTGTTTTTAGCGCATTATTTTGGAGCAAGTATTAAGTCTTATAACTATCATGCATGGCAATACAGTTATTTAATTATGGCGCTATTTATGTTGGTTGGTGTGTTAACAACTTTATTTATAAAAGAACCTAAACCCGTAGAGAAAACGCTCATTCACACTAAAAATGATTATTTGGCGGTTTTATTGGTTTTTATGGTTGTTGTTAGTGGCTTTATTCTGAGTTACCAGTTTACTTCGGCTTTCAAGAAATATTTGATTGATTCTGTTCTGAATTTCATTCCTGCTTTAAGTTTTGTAGAAGGTGCATATGCTTTTTTGCAATTTCTTATTGCCATTTTTCTATCATTCTTTGCTGGTAAGCAAATTTATAAATTAAATTTTATTAATAAACAAATGATTGCAGATGTCTATATTAAGCCTTTTAGTGATTTATACTTAAGGCATAGAAAAAATATAGGGATAATTATTGGTATTATATCCATGTATCGAATTTCTGATATTGTAATGGGCGTTAGTGCTAATCTATTTTATCAATCGATGGGATTTGAACTGGATGAAATTGCTAAAATAGTTAAAACATTTGGGTTGGTAATGACATTAAGTGGTGGATTATTGGGTGGACTTTTAGTTGTGAAATTTGGTGTCGTGCGAATTATGTTGTTGGGTGCAGTTTTATCATCGGTCACGAATTTATTGTTTATGTACATGGCTCAAACAGGAAAGAGTGTTGCTTTTCTTGTGGTGTTAATTTCGGCTGATAATTTATCAGCAGGTTTGGCGATGGCGGCATTTATTGGTTTTCTATCCTTGTTAGTAAACCGTTCTTATACCGCGGTTCAATACGCAATTTTCAGTTCAGTTATGACTTTATTCCCAAAAATAATTGGAGGTTTCTCAGGTTCTTTTGTTGATGCTTATGGGTTTTCTAATTTCTTTTTATTGAGTGCTTTAATAGGTGTGCCTGTCGTTGTTTTGTTGATTATTTCTTTAAATAAAGAGGTTTTTAGTTTCGATGAAAGCTGAACAACGGTTTAATACTTTATTAACAATTAGTTGTGTGTTATGGTTGTGTGAAGTAAAGCGAATAATATATTAAATAAAAATGATAACAGCAGAAGAATTAAAAAAATATTATCCTTTCAATAAAATGGAAGAAAAGTTTTTGCCACTATTGCTTGACCAGTTTGAGGTTCATCCATTTGAAAAAGGTGAGAGTATTTTTAAATTGGACGATAACAAAATTTTTGCCAAGTATGTTATACAAGGAGCCGTTGAGGTTCGTTACCCCACTGGACGGGTTAAAGTGGTCAAAGACACGTCTTTACAGTCTTTTTATCCTATTGGTGATGTCAATACCAGTAAAAAATTAGAGTCTGAGGTTCTGTCACCTACTGCTAAGGTGATGATGATTAATTCAATTTTTCTTGATCATTTTATGGTTTGGAATGATTTGTTTCAACAATCTAATCAAAATTCTCCCTTAAGAGGTCATCAATCCTATAAGTGGGTTGTTGGTTTATTAAATTCTAAAGCGGTGCAAATGTTACCGCGTGGACATGTGGATCAAATATTTAAAAACCTTGAACCCGTAAGCGTTTCTTTAGGTGATGAAATTATTACCGAAGGCGATTCGGGAGACTATTGTTATATCATCATTAAGGGTTCGGTAGAAATTTTCAAATGCGAAGCAGAGGGTGAAATATTGGTTGCCACTTTGGATGAGGGGTCTTTATTTGGTGAGCACGCATTGGTGAGTCAAGAACCACGCACGGCTTCTGTGCGCATGATGAGTGATGGATTGTTGATGCGTTTAATAGGGGAGAAATTTTCATCCTTGTTAAAAAGTCATGTGGTTAGGTGGTTAACAACGGATGCCTCTTATGACATGATAGTTGAAGGATCCACATTGCTTGATGTGCGTGAACAAGAGGAGTTTAATAATCTTGGATTCCAAGGAAGTGTGCATATTCCGATGGATAAAATCAGAGAACAGTGTGCACAAAAACTCGATAAGAACAACCCCGTTATCACCTGCTCAAATACGGGCATGAGGTGTGCGTCAGCGGCTTTTTTATTGGCAACGCTTGGTTATGATGTGTACAGTATGCAAGGCGGAATTATGGGTTTGCTTAAGCTAGTAGAAAATAAATTGGATTAGCAAATCAAGGTCAATCTCTAATCTTTTGTGTGTAAATCCTTCATGGCCTTTTCTAGTTTACCATCCAATAAATCGGGCAAAATGGCAATGCTTTTATCCAGACAGTGCGCGATACTTATTTCATCTTCAGTGCTAGCACGATTTAATACCCATGAGACAACTTTGCTCTTATCCCCAGGATGTCCAATACCCAATCTTAATCGGTAAAATTCTTTAGAGCCAGTGGCTGCAATTATATCTCTTAGCCCATTATGTCCACCATGACCACCACCTTTTTTAAGTTTGGCTGTGCCAGCAGGTAAGTCCAATTCATCGTAGACAACCAATGTTTCATCAATTTTTATTTTGTAAAAATTAAGTAAGCTAGCTACTGACTTTCCTGACAAGTTCATGTATGTTTGGGGTTTTAGTAACCACACAGAGTGACCGAACAAATTTTCTTTAGCAACAAGCCCATAAAATTTGTTATTGTCTTTGAGTGTGAGGTTTTGATTCTCAGCTAAGGTGTCAATAAACAAGAAGCCAACATTGTGGCGTGTTTTTTCGTATTTTAGACCTGGATTACCAAGTCCGACTATGAGTTTAATTGCTTTCATGAAATGATTTTATCAAAAAAAGCCTCACAAAATGAGGCTTTTTTTATTTCTTAAGGAAGAAGCTGAATTATTCTTCAGTTTTTTCTTCTTCAGTGGTTTCAACAGCTTCTTCAGTTGACTCTTCGGTTGCTATGGCAACTACGTGAGTTGTGGATATAACCACTTCATCGTGTTCGGCTTCATCGCCATGACTAAAGGCTGTTAAAGTGACACCCTCAGGTAATTTAATGTCGCTTAATCTCACAATGTCACCTTCTTTGAAATCAACAATATCAATTTCTATATACTCAGGTAAGTTGGCAGGCAAACACGCCACTTCTACTTCAGTGATTTGATGCGCAATAATGATGCCAGCAGTTTTAGCAGCAGGTGAGTCATCTTCATTCAAGAAGTGCAGCGGAATATTCATGTGCAATTCTTCATTGTCACTAATTCGTTGGAAATCCATGTGCATGATAATAGGCTTAGATGGATGACGTTGCATATCACGTAAAATGACTTTTTGACGTTTGCCACCATCGGCACTTAATTCTAAAATACTGGTGAAAAAAGCTTCATCCTCAATAAATTTAAGCACTTTGTGGTGCTCAACACTAACCGCACGAGGGTCTCTTCCCGCACCATAAATAATTCCAGGGATTCTGTTTGTGCGACGTAGGCGGCGGCTCGCACCTTTCCCTAAATCATCACGTAATTCTGCATTTACTTTAAAAATAGCCATGTGCTATTCTCCTTTCTTTAGTTAATTTACTCAATTATTTGAGTTTAAAATATGTTTTACCTTGCGACCAAGTAAAACGGTTATTTTAGAATTCGCTAGTGAATTCTAAATTTAGTCAACATACATTTCGCTGACGGATTCTTTGTTGGCAATTCTTCTGATGGTTTCAGCTAGCATTTCTGCTACACCTAATTGCCTTACTTTTTTGCATTTTTTTGCGTTTTCATTCAAAGGAATGGTGTCCGTTACCACCACCTCTTTTAAAGCGGATTCATTAATATTGTCAATAGCATTGCCCGATAATATGGGATGAACACAATAAGCAATAACTTCTTTGGCACCTCTTTCCACCAATGCCCCGGAGGCAGCACACAAGGTTCCTGCGGTATCTATCATGTCATCGACAATGATGCAGGTTTTGTTTTCAACCTCTCCGATGATATTCATCACGGTTGCCATATTCGCTTTTGGCCGCCGTTTGTCAATAATAGCCAGGTCTGCACCTATTCTTTTAGCAATTGCACGCGCTCGAACAACACCGCCGACATCTGGCGAAACGACTACAACATCGGTTGCATCATAACGGCACCAAATATCTGCCAGCGTCAAAGGTGACGCATAAACATTGTCCACAGGTATATCAAAAAATCCTTGTATTTGATCGGCATGTAAATCAATGGTTAATACCCGATCTGTTCCAACGGCTGCTATCATCTTGGCAGCTACTTTTGCTGTTATTGGTACACGCGAAGACCGTGGTCTTCTGTCCTGTCTTGCATAACCAAAATAAGGCATAACAGCAGTGACCGAGTTACATGATGCGCGTTTAACGGCATCAACCATCACCAATAATTCCATAAAATTATCAGCTGTTGGTATGCATGTTGGCTGAATAATATAGATGTCTTGTCCGCGAACATTGTCAATGATTTCTACAGCAACTTCTCCGTCACTAAATCGACCAACATAGGCTTTTCCAAGTGGAATTCCAAGGTGTTTGGCGATATTTTGCGCGAGCATCGGGTTGGCATTGCCCGTAAAAAGTTTTATGCTATTATCAACTATCATTGTGTGGCTCAACGGTGTTTTCGATAAAATCTCGATAAATTTTGCGACATCTTATCACAAAACGCTTTTTTGCATACAAATATGCCTGCAATTAGTTGCGTAATTGCAGGCATCGAATATGGCTGGGACGGCAGGACTCGAACCTGCGAATGCTAGAATCAAAATCTAGTGTCTTACCACTTGACGACGTCCCATCAAATAAGGTCGGGTATTATATACATCTTATTTAGGAAATCAAAGCCTAATTGAGTTTTTTTCATGTTTTTTTGAACGGCATAATTTTGTGTGCCATTTTTTAGGGAGTTTTGCGATAAAATCTTTTGCCTTTTGCTTGCTCTCGAATGCTGAAAACAAGGTGGAGCCCGTGCCTGACATGTGCATGGGTGCAAATTGAGCTGCATGCGAATGCATGGCTTTGACCTCTGGGTAAGTCGATAATACCAATGCTGTGCACGCATTTGACCAATGTTGTTGGTTATTTATATTTGCCGTGTTTATTTTGGGTTGATTGCGACACAAGTCTGGGTGATTAAAGACATCAACAGTGCTAATCTGTGTTTGTGGGAAAATGAGCACAAAATAATAAACCTTTATTGAATAGGTCTGAAATTTTTCGCCGACTCCTGTTGCCCAAGCGGATTGATTGAGAACAAACAACGGGACATCGGCTCCCAGTGTTAAAGCGTATTTTTGTAAATGTTTTTGAGTTAATTTGCATTGCCACAATTCATTTAAGCACCGTAAAGTTGTTCCTGCATTGGAGCTTCCTCCACCAAGTCCTGAGCCTTGAGGGATATTTTTGTGTACACAGATGTTGATGCCTTTGCTTGTTTGTTTATGTGGTTCAAGCATTTTTGCAGCTTTATAAATTAAATTGTCTGTTTTTTTTAAATGACCAAAGTTTCCCTTTATGTCTATTGAAGGTTGACTCTGAAGCGTAAACTCCATTTCATCGCCCCAGTCAAGTAATTGAAAATAGGTTTGCAGGAGGTGATAGCCATCCTCTCTTTGCCCAAGAATCCTTAAAACAAGATTAATTTTAGCTGGGCTGAGTGTTTTCATTTAATCTACAACCCATTTGTAGATAATTAACTTAACTTTGTAAGGAGGTTTGCTGGCGATTATCTTTTTTGGCATGAGACCATTGGCTGTTTGAATCCATTTGCTGTAAGAAATTGTCCAGCCATTATCGTGTATTGCATCAATGCTTTGGTGGTGCGATGCCATTTTTTCATTGGTTTTATAGCCCCTCAACCAGTAACTTAAGCTATCCCAGGGAAAATCCCACCCCAGTTCCTGACTAACTAATGTTTGTGCGTTATTTGAATAAATAGGGCTGTGTCTGTTGGAAAGCAGTTCGGCTTTATCCTGGTCTTGTTTGACCTCCCAACTGCCCTGACCAAGAGGGGCTTTAAATTTGGCATGAACACTCGTGTTGTTAACGGCATAGGTGATTTTTCCTGAGCCGCTTTCTTGGCCATTTGACAAGGAAAACTTGCCAGTAATTGACCATTTTTTTAGACTGGTTTGTTTAAAAGTCGTTTGTTTGGTCTTTTTTTGCGTACTCATGCATGAGGAGAGTAAAGCGCACAATGTGGCGAAAAATAAAAGTCGAGTCATTTAAGGTGAATTGTTGCATGAAATTTTAATGCGGTAATTGTAGCACATTAAAATATAAGGTTGGCTAGCATAAATGCAATTGTTTGTTTAAAACGAACGTATGAGGCAATTTGGTTAAAAAGGTAAAAAATAGGGTTTTTATAGACATTTGCTGATTTTTTCGGCACAATCGTGTTTTTTAGTAGCACGATTGCGTACGTTTATATGAATATTGCCGTTTTAAATGGTCCGAATTTAAATTTGTTAGGTCAAAGAGAGCCAGAGATTTATGGTTCGACAACTTTGGACGATATTCAAACACGAATGCTTGATTATATAAATGACGATTCTGTTGTTTTGGAGTTTATGCAATCAAACAAAGAGCATGAATTGGTTGAAGTTATTCAGTCGTTAATGGGCAAAGAAAACCAATTTATCATAATCAATCCTGCTGCTTTTACGCACACATCTGTTGCCATACGCGATGCACTGCAAGCAACTAAGATTCGATTTATTGAAGTTCATTTGTCCAATATTTATGCGCGAGAGGATTTTAGGAAAAAATCTTACTTTTCTGATATTGCCATGGGAACTATTTCAGGTTTGGGAGCTAATGGATATTTATTGGCTCTTAATCATTTATTAACTTTAAGAGACCGTTGCATAACTCTGGGATGATGGAAAAAAGAATGAAAAAAGCACCAATCAAGGCAAAAAATGAGTCAAATAGCTCGCTATTTATTCGTATCATCCATGATACTCACCCACATGCGTGGGCTAGCGTGAAAATCCTTTCCAGAAGGATTTTTGCGAATTTTTTAACGCAGAGTGGTGCTTTTTGCAACTTTTTAACACGTGCCACGAGTTATGCAAAGGTCTCTTTAAACAAATAATCTAACAAACGGGGACACACGTGGATATTAGAAAAATCAAAAAACTTATTGAGCTTCTTGAAAGTTCATCTTTAACAGAACTTGAAATTATAGAAGGCGAAGAATCGGTTAAGTTATCCCGCCAAATGCAAGTGATGCCAGCAAACACGGTTATGGCTCCAGCACCTGCCGCGACATCGGTTGCACCAACAGAAAGTAAACTACAAGCTGAATCTGCACCTAAAGCCAATGAAGAGGGTAATGTTCAACGTTCGCCGATGGTTGGGACATTTTATAATGCCTCGTCACCTGAGGCAGAGCCGTATGTAAAAGTGGGACAGAAAGTTAAAGTTGGTGATACCTTGTGTATAGTCGAAGCGATGAAGATGTTTAATCAAATCGAATCCGAATTTGAAGGCACGGTGACAAAAGTTTTGGTCGAGAATGGTCAACCAATTGAATTTGATGAACCTTTGTTCGTAATTAGTTAGGGAATACGCTTATGTTTTCAAAAGTAGTTATTGCCAATCGCGGTGAAATCGCGCTGAGGATATTGCGCGCGTGTCATACCATGGGCATTAAAACGGTGGCGGTTCACTCAACGGCAGATAGAAATCAAAAGCATGTTGGCATGGCAGATGAGTCTGTTTGTATCGGACCACCACCTTCGCTGGATAGTTATTTGGATATACCAAAAATCATAGCAGCCGCCGAAGTTACCGATGCACAAGCCATTCATCCTGGCTATGGTTTTTTAGCAGAAAATGCTGATTTTGCAGAACGGGTGGAAAATTCAGGATTTACTTTCATCGGACCAAGAGCAGAAACTATTCGATTAATGGGCGATAAGGTCGCTGCAATTGATGCCATGAAAGCCTCAGGGGTGCCTTGTGTTCCAGGTTCTGGCGGACCTTTGGGTGATGATGCTGAAAAGAATTTAAAAATAGCCAATAAAATTGGTTACCCCATTATTATTAAAGCTGCCTCTGGCGGAGGTGGGCGAGGAATGCGAGTTGTGCACACTGATGCGGCACTTAATAATGCCATCAAAATGACCCAAACAGAAGCAGCAGCTGCTTTTGGTGATGGCACAGTTTATATGGAAAAATATTTGCAAAATCCGCGTCATATTGAAATTCAAGTGTTATCGGATAAACACGGTAATGCGATTCATTTAGGCGAGCGGGATTGTTCCATGCAGCGCCGCCACCAAAAAGTGGTTGAAGAAGCTCCGGCTCCAGGTATTACAGCTGAACAACGCGAAAAAATTGGAGCGGTGTGTGTAGATGCCTGTAAACGCATCAGATATGAAGGGGCTGGTACTTTTGAGTTTTTATACGATGACGGTGAATTTTATTTCATCGAGATGAATACGCGTATTCAAGTTGAGCATCCAGTAACCGAGGCTATAACTGGTGTTGATTTAATCAAGCAACAGTTATTAATTGCATCGGGCGAACCGTTGCAAATCACCCAAAAAGATATTCGCATTACAGGTCACGCGATTGAATGCCGCTTGAATGCTGAAGATTCTAAAACTTTTATGCCATCACCTGGTTTAATTGAAATTTTTCATGCCCCAGGTGGTCCGGGTGTGCGAGTCGATTCGCATGTTTATGATGGCTATCGAGTGCCACCCAATTACGATTCCATGATTGGTAAAATAATTGTTCGTGGCGAAGACCGTGAAACAACAATCAAGCGCATGCGTTTGGCATTAGCCGAAACGGTTGTGTCCGGTATTAAAACCAATATAGCTTTGCAGCAAATGATTATGAATGATCAGGGGTTTGTCACGGGTGGTAAAAATATACATTACCTCGAAAAATTACTGGATAAGGAAAAATAGTGGGTCAGGACGAGATGGATTTTGAATACGATTATTTTGAAGTCACTTTGTTGTGCAGCAAGTCAGAAATTGTAACGATTGAAGATTTTATGTTGCCGTTGGGAGCATGTTCGGTGACTTATCGGGATGCGCAAGATATGGCGATTTTAGAACCAGCTCCAGGTAAGATGCCATTGTGGCAAGGCATTGAAATAACCGCCATGTTTACCAAAGAATTTAACGAAGATAAAGTTTTGCATGTTATCCAATCAAGATTTACGGATAAAGAAGTCCAGCTTAAGCGATTAAAAAACCAAGTATGGGAACGCACATGGCTTGAGCATTTTAAACCGATGCAATTTGGTCAAAATACGTGGATTATTCCCAGTGAGTATCAAGCGATTGATGAAAAGGCAATAAATATTTACCTTGATCCAGGCATGGCATTTGGTACAGGGACACACGCAACAACGGCATTGTGTTTGCAATGGATTGATAAACATAATATGCAAAATTTGCAGGCAATTGATTTTGGCTGTGGTTCAGGTGTTTTAGCAATAGCGGCTTTAAAACACGGTGCTAATAAAGTCTATTGCACCGATATTGACCCACAAGCAATTGAAGCAACGGTGATTAATGCGACCAGTAACAATGTTAAGGATGGCATAGAGGTTGTTGAAGGTAAGGAGGTAAGAAATCTGCAAAACCTTGATGTGGTTTTGGCTAATATTCTTGCTGCACCACTGATGAGTTTGGTTGCTGTTTTTTCGGGTTTGCTCAAAGATAAGGGAGCGCTTGTCATGTCAGGTATACTAAAAGAGCAAACAGATGAAATTGTTGAAAAATTTAAAGATTCATTTGTTGACTTTGAAATCAAGTTTATGGATGATTGGGCTTCTGTTTATTGCATCAAAAAGAGTTAAGTAAAATGTTTACACAATGCCGCGGTTGCGGAGAAATTTTTGGAGTGACTGTTGATGACTTGGTTGCCTCTCGTGCGCAAGTCCGCTGCAGCTCTTGTGGTGCCGTGTTTGATGCGTTGGAAACACTTGCTGAATATAAGCCACAAGATGGCTTTGATTTAATTCTAAATGAAAATGATAACCCGCCCCCTTTATTAAATCATGAGTTTAAGCCGAACATTGTTCCGCAGGTGTTGGATGAAAAGGCTGCGATAGTCCCTGAGTCAAATGATGATGAAAATAGAGATGAAAGCGATATCCAGCCAGAATTTGTAGCAGATAAATTGGCAACAACAGAGAAAAAATCATCGTCTTTTTGGGTTTTTTCCAGTATTGCGCTGGTCGCTTTATTGTTGTGGCAAGCTGGTGTGGCTTTAAAAAAAGGCACCATAAAGTTGCCAGAAGGCGATTTTAAAGACAGTGTTTGTGAGTTGGTTGATTGTTATGTAACACACGACGAATCCAATTTAAACAGCATCGCACTGGTTTCTCGCAGCATAAGGCAACACCCAGGACGAGATAATGCGTTGATAATTACAGCGGGAATTATTAACAGCGACAAAAAAACCCAAGTGTTTCCAGCCTTAGAAATAAAAATGTCAAACCTTAATGGTGAAATTGTTGCGATGAGAAGATTTTTACCTTCAGAGTATTTGGATGATGAAACGATTGAGGCAGGGATGTTTCCTAACACTTTGATTCCAGTTACCCTAGAATTGCAAAGTCCAGGAAAAAATGCAGTCACATTTGAGGTGGGCTTTAGTCCAACCTATGGGGCAAGGTAATGCTGGAGTCAGAGGATGTGAAAAATTTAAATTTGCAAATGTATACCCGCAAAGTGGTTAAGCAATATTTACTTAACCTAAAAGGCCATAAAACAAATAATTTGCATGGTTTTATCATTGGTGAAATAGAAAAAGGAATCATCTTGGAAGTGTTAGACTTTACTAAGGGCAATTTGACGCAATCTGCAGAAATTCTTGGTATGACCCGAACAACCTTACGCAACAAGTCAAGAAAACATAAAATTTAACTTTATTATTCTTTAACTGCTATTAATTCTCGCTATAATGCCTCTGTCTTTCCTTAATTAGCTACAGAATTATGTCCAGTACTCAAAACAGAGTGTCAATCAGGCGTGCACTTATTAGTGTTTCAGATAAATCAAATTTAAAAATATTAGCAATGGGCTTAAAAGAGCAGGGTGTTGAAATATTGTCAACTGGCGGAACAGCAAAGCATTTAATGTCATTGGGATTTGAAGTGACAGATGTTGCTGAGTATACAGAATTTCCTGAAATGATGGATGGGCGAATTAAAACTTTGCACCCACGAGTGCATGGTGCATTACTGGGGCGACTGGAAATAGATGAGGGGGTTATGCGCGAAAATGGAATTGAAGCGATTGATTTGTTGGTTGTCAATTTATACCCATTTGAGCAAACCATTCGTGCAGAAAATTGCACTTTAGATGATGCCATTGAAAATATTGATATTGGAGGGCCGGCAATGGTTCGTGCCGCTTCTAAAAATTACGACAGAGTGACGGTTATTGTTGATCCCAATGATTACGCAGAGTTTATTGACGAGATTTCTACTTATAATGGCATATCTCACTCCAATCGACATGTTTTAGCTGCCAAAGCCTTTGCTCATACTGCCGCTTATGATGGCATGATTGCTAATTATTTAAGTGCGATAAAAGACACCGGAGATAAGGATGAATTTCCGCGCTTCTTGACAACTCAGTACACACACCGAAGTCATCTGCGTTATGGTGAAAACCCTCATCAGAAGGCGGCATTTTACACGGAAAAAAATACGCAGGAAGGCACAATTGGTTACGCGCAGCAAATTCAAGGAAAAGCACTAAGTTACAACAATATTGCCGATGCCGATGCAGCACTTGAATGCGTTAAAGAATTTAACCAAGTGCCAGCTTGTGTCATAGTTAAACATGCCAATCCTTGTGGCGTTGCTCTTGAATCAAATTTAGAGTTGGCTTATCTTAAAGCCTTTTCAACAGATCCAACCTCAGCTTTTGGTGGAGTAATTGCCTTTAATGGTAAAGTTTCTGCCAAATTAGCTAAAACCATAACAAAGAAACAATTCGTTGAAGTGATTGTTGCTCCTAGTTACGATGAGGAAGCCATTGAGGTTTTTAAATCGAAAAAGAATTTACGAATCCTCAAATGTGGTCAGTGGCAGGTTCCGCAGCAACCATGGCAGATGTTCAAGCGAGTTAATGGTGGGGTTTTGGTTCAAGATGCGGATATTTTGCAACTTGAAGACAGTCAATTAACGGTGGTGAGCAAAATACAACCAACAACTGAACAGTTGGAAGATTTAAAATTTACTTGGAAAGTGGCAAAGCGGGTGAAATCAAATGCCATTGTTTATGGAAAAGACTTAATGACCATAGGCATTGGCGCAGGGCAAATGAGTCGTGTTGTCAGCGCAAGAATTGCCTCAATGAAAGCGCATGATGCCGATTTTCATGTAACAGGTTCGGTCATGGCATCTGATGCATTTTTCCCCTTTCGTGATGGCATCGATGCGGCTGCTGCCAGTGGTATCGCAGCGGTTATTCAGCCAGGCGGCTCTATTCGTGATGAAGAGGTTATAGAAGCGGCTAATGAGCACAATATGGTTATGGTTTTTACTGGAATTAGGCATTTTAACCACTAAGGAATAATAAACATGAAAAACAAAGTAATGGTAATCGGTTCAGGTGGCAGAGAACACGCACTTGCTTGGCGTTTGAGTTTATCACCAACCGTGCAACAGGTTTATGTGGCACCAGGAAATCCGGGATGTGAGCAAGAAAACAAGGTGACAAATATTGCCATTGCTGCTGATGATTACGATAAATTGCTGGCCTTTGCAAAAGACAATGACATAGATTTAGTGGTTGTAGGTCCTGAGCAACCTTTATGTGATGGATTGGTTGATTTAATGACGCAAGCAGGGATTAAATGCTTTGGCCCAAGTGCGCTAGCGGCTCAATTGGAAGGTTCAAAAGCTTACAGCAAGGATTTTTTGAAAAAATACAATATACCAACAGCTCGTTATGCAAGCTTCACTCAGATTGAATCGGCTATTGATTACTTATCTAAGCAAGATTTTCCTATCGTTATCAAAGCCGATGGGCTGGCAGCTGGTAAAGGTGTTATTATTGCTGAAAGCAAAGAGCAAGGCATTAAAACAATTAAAGATATGTTGGCAGGCAATGCTTTTGGAGAAGCAGGGCATCGCATAGTTATAGAAGAATTCTTGGTTGGGCAAGAGGCCTCTTTTATTGTTGTTGTTGATGGTAAAAACTTTGTACCCATGGCAACATCCCAAGACCATAAAGCGCGCGATAATGGTGATAAAGGACCTAACACGGGCGGCATGGGTGCTTATTCTCCTGCCCCTTGTGTCACAAAAGAAGTGTTTGATAAAACAGTTGAGTGCATTATAAAACCAACCATTCAAGGAATGATTGACGAAGGAACTCCTTTTGTTGGTTTTTTATATGCGGGCTTAATGATTGATGAAAGCAACAACCCCAAAGTTTTGGAGTTTAATGTTCGATTTGGAGATCCCGAAACGCAGCCAATAATGATGCGCTTGCAAAGTCATTTGGATGAAATTTGTCTTAGAGCCATCAATGGAGATTTGAAAAATACAGAATTAAGCTGGGATGACAGAGCCGCTCTGGGTGTTGTTTTGGCAGAGCAAGGTTATCCTCAAAATTATGCCAAAGGGTCAAAAATAAATGGCTTGGATATTGAAATTAAAAATGTCAAAATATTTCATGCGGGAACCAAAAAAGAAGGAAAAAATACCGTAACTAATGGCGGCAGAGTGTTGTGTGTGAGTGCATTAGGTAACACATTAAAGCAGGCTCAAAAACTTGCCTATTTGGCTGTTGATAAGATAAACTGGGAAAGCAAATATTGTCGAACTGATATAGGATTTAAAGCCATTGATTGATACTTTTCACCTAGTTGATTGTTGTAATTAAACCACAAAGTAATAAATGACTCACCAGAACCTTTTGTTTGTTGACAAAATCAATGGTTTTTGTGAACATGTAAACTATATATCTTTGTTACTTTAACTAAATTGAATATTAAGACAAAAATTTTACGAAAACTCCTGTTAGCCACATCCTTACTGGGTGGTCAGATTGCCTGTGCCAATATGCTTTCGCCATTTGCGATGGATGCGCAAACACTTGGTTTTAAATACAGTAATAATAATTCAATGTTTTTGGGTCCATGGAAAAGCTTAATAGCTGATAAAATTAGCCCTGCTTTCTACTCAAACTTAGATGATTTAAGTTCAAGTGCTAATTCTGCCAACTCAATGTTTCATTCTAAGTATTTAGTTACAACAAAACGCTTTATAGTTCCTGTATTTGCGGACAATTTTAGCCTTGATGACATTGGCAGTAAAAGTTTGTATTTCTCCTTTGCTACAGAAAACCAAACAATAACACCATTCTCTGTTAGTCAAATGTTCAATAATGTTTCTTCCTTTAGTCAAATGTTCAATAATGTTTCTTCCTTTGTTACAGATAAAAAAGAAAAAAGTTATTTTAAACCGGTCAGTCAAGAATTTTATACACCAAGCTATATTATTTCCAATGGTAATAGCTCCTTTGGAATTGGAGCCGTTCTTGTGCAACAACGCTTTTTAGACGATTCCTTTGGAAGCATGATATTTTCAAGCTCCTCAACATTGCAGTCCTATAATGATAAAGCCTTTGTCAGAACCAGTAAAGGGGCAGGTTATCAGTTAAATTTTACTCAACAATTGCCTGCTGAGGTCAACGTGACGTTTGATTACCGCAGTCGAATTGAAATGAATGAATTTGATTCATATGGAAGAAGCTATTCTCAGTCAGGTGATTTTGATATTCCTCGTCGGTATAGTTTATTATTAAGTGTTCCCTTTGCACAGGGGTATAAGTTGAATTTGTCATCTGAAAATATTGATTATTCAAATAGTAATACGGTAGTTCATTCAGGATATTCTGCTTCTTTTTTACGTGCTTATAATAACCCAATAAAATCTAGGTTTGAATTGAAAGATTTAACCGTATATTCTGTCGGTGTTGAGCAACAGTTGACTCACACAATGTCATGGAAGGCAGCTGTCGTTTCAAGGCAACAAGCCCCTGCAACAACAGAAGTTTATAATAATATATTAAAAAATGATACAGCAGCATACAGCTACCGATTGAGCTTTTCAAAAATTGTATCATTAGGTAAATTTAATTTTTATGCCAGTTATGCAAATAAACCTATTTTAATTGGTGGCACTGAATTTGGACGATTTACCAGCACGCAGCTCACGCGTCACTTAGAAGGGGTGGCATCTTGGAGCTTTAGCTTCTAGTTATTTATAATGAATGTACTAGCTAGTTGGTTCAAAAGGAACTTTAGTAATCCACAAGTCGTCATACTGGTCAGTCTGTTGATTATTGTATTTGCGGCAGTCATATTTTTTGGTAAACCACTGTCTCCTTTTTTCACCAGTATTGTCTTAGCTTATTTGCTTGAAAGTGTCATTGTTAAACTGGAAAAATTTAAAATACCTCGTATCTTAGCCGTTACCTTGGTGTTTTTACTGTTTGTTGCTTTGTTATTGTTTATGATATTTTGGGTTTTACCGATTTTAACTACACAAATATCCCAACTTGTTCAACAGTTACCAACGTACTTGGCTACTGGGCTTGAGTTTGTTAGAAAGTTACCAGAAAATTATCCAACAGTGATATCAGGTGAGCAGGCGGCCTCCTTAACAACAACCATAACCAATGAACTAACGCAGTTTGGGCAAGATGTTTTATCAAAAACTGTGTCCTCTTTTTTTAGTGTTATTTCAATTGGTATCTTTATTGTGTTGATGCCAATTCTGGTTTTCTTTATGCTAAAAGATAAAGACGTCATTCTTGCCTGGTTTAACCGCTTTATTCCTAAAGATTCTAAATTAACTTTCTCTATTTGGGGAGAAGTTGATGAACAAATCGGAAACTATGTTCGAGGTAAAGTCATAGAAATATTTATTGTCGGATTGGTTACTTATATCTTGTTTATTATAATGGATTTACAGTATTCAATTTTATTAGCAACCTTAACGGGTTTTTCTGTATTGATTCCCTATATAGGAGCTGCGCTGGTAACGATTCCTATTGCCTTGGTTTCATTTTTTCAATTTGGATGGACGAGTGATTTTGCTTGGTTAATAATGAGTTATGGAGTGATTCAATTGTTGGATGGTAATGTATTGGTACCGTGGTTGTTTTCAGAGGTCAATAATTTACACCCTGTTGCCATTATTGTTGCGGTGTTGTTTTTTGGAGCAATATGGGGTTTTTGGGGGGTATTTTTTGCCATACCTTTAGCGACAATGGTAAATGCCATTATCAATGCATGGCCAAATAAAATAACAAACCTAGACTCTTAACAAAAAGTTTTTATTCAACAACAAGGCTATTGATTAATTCACCTGATTTAGCTTGGGCAACCAAATCCCCGTACCCTCCAATGTATTCATCGTCAATAAAAAATTGAGGGGCGGTGAATCGCCCTGATTTGTTAATCATTTCTCGCATAAGCGAAGAGCTTTTATTAATGCGTATTTCTTTATAGCTAACACCAAGTCTTTTAAGGGTTCGCTTGGCAATAAAACAATAGGGACACAAAAAGCTTCCATAAATTATTACTTTAGTCATTTTTATTCTCGTCGTAATATTATTTACAACCCATTTTATAGTAATGAATATTAAGATTCCGTTAGGAATTTGTTTAGAATTCGTCAATATAACCGTTAACGATGAGATTATTCAGTGATCTAAGCCAATATTTTTTAATTGATGACGGAATATTAGGCTTATCGTTAAGCCCTGTTTGTTTGTCTTTATATAGTCCATAAAGCACAATCCACCAATCCATATTGTTGTGTTTGGACTTAACGATTAAAATTTCATTTTTCTTTAAGTCATTTTTACTGACAAAATTCAGCGCGCTTTGTGGCGTACTTACGCCAATGAGTTGATAAGACCATGAGTTTTCATAAGGGTTGTTGTTTTGGCTCTTTTTTGTCAGAACACGAGCGGTTGTTTTTGTAGTGTTATGGACTTTGGGTGCAATAAACTGTGGAACTTTTAATTGTTTTATAACAACATTTGAAGCCAGTTGATTGGATGAATTTTCTTTATTGAGTTTTTTTGATTCTATATTAGCGAGTTCTTTTTTATCTTCGGGAGCACAAATCCACTTACTTTGAGCGGCATAGCAAACAATATTAGTCTCTTTTTTGTTGGTCTTTGCCATTAAGGCGAAAGAACACAAGCATAAAATTAATGCTGAGTGCTTAATATGGCTTGTAATATATCTTTTTCGCATACGTTAGTTTGAATAAAGGCGTTACCAATAGATTTTAATAAAATGAGGCGATGAGAGTTATTAATAGTTTTTTTATCCAATCGCATCAGTTCAACAAGTTCAGTGGCATTAACTGCCTTAGGTAGCATAGTTAATAAATTGAAATCTTGCAAGTGCTTTTCGAGTTCTTTTCGTAGATTGTCATTTGCTATGCCTAGGTTAACAGAAAGTTGCGCAGCCATAACCATACCAATAGCAACCGCTTCGCCATGTGTGTACTCTTTATATTGGGTATAGGTTTCAATGGCATGAGCAAATGTGTGTCCTAAATTTAATAGAGCACGAATCCCTGACTCTTTTTCATCCTGTTGAACGATTTCTTTTTTGTATTTGCAGCACTTGGCAATTAATTGGCACATTATAGCTAAATTTAATCGAATTATTTCTTCAGAGTGCTCCTGTAACCACTGTTTAAATTGTGGCTGATTAATAAAACCGTATTTAGTGGTTTCACCAAGCCCTGATTTAAACTCTCGTTCTGGTAGCGTTTTTAACGTTGATGCATTAATAATGACAGCTAAGGGTTGATGAAATGCCCCGATTAGGTTTTTGCCTTTTTTATGGTTAATCCCTGTTTTACCACCAACAGAGGCATCCACTTGAGCCAATAAACTCGTTGGAACCTGAATAAAATCAATGCCACGCATCCAACTTGCTGCAGCAAAACCAGTCATATCACAAATAACGCCACCGCCTAAGCTCATTAATAAATCACTGCGATTGAAACTATTGTCCGCAAGAAAGTCTAAAATTTGATTCCAGGAATCTTGATTTTTATATTGTTCACCATCCTTGAGAATAAGGTGATGCAGTGAATTGTTGTAGCGTTTTAATGATTGCTTTAAAGGTTCAAGGTATAAGGGTGCGACAGTTTCATTTGAAATAATAGCAATTTTTCTATTTTTCAATAGGTGAGCAACTGCATTAAAATCAAAACAGGATTCATTGATAAATATGCTGTAGTTACAGTGACTGAGGTTAATATTAACAATTTGAGTATTCATGTGCATATTATTGAATAAATCAAAAAGCAAGACAATCAAAGACTATAAATAATGTTTAATTATAATCGTTGCCATCTTATAAGCCGACTGGTGGGCGGTTTTAACCGTTGTTGTGGCAACCGATTCGTAAAGAGGGTTGCGAATTTGAGCCATTTGCTGTAATTTAAGTTTTCTATCATCGCATTGCAACAACGGTCTTTTCTTGTCTTTCCTTAAGCGATAAAGTTGCTGTTTGACATCTGTTTTGAGGTAAATAATGACCGCATGACTTTGTTTTAATAAAGCAATATTCTCAGGAGTCACTATAATGCCACCACCAGTGGCAATGATAGCTGGTGGTTTTTTTAATAATTTGGATAACATCTGAGTTTCACGCTTGCGAAATCCTTTCTCCTTTTCAATTTCAAATATTAAATTAACACTCACCCCGCAACATTTTTCCAATTCATTATCCACGTCATAAAACCCCACACCAAGTTTATGCGCCAAAATAGAGCCAACAGTAGACTTCCCAGCACCCATGGGGCCAATTAAGATAATATGATTTTGATTTTTAAGATTCACAAGCTATTGGTATTTTAAATAAGTGAAGTCTAGCATGAAAAAAAGACGAATAACCGTATATTTTGAAAAAAATAAGCAGGTAACAAAAATTGTCAAATGAGTCAGAATAACTAAATTAAGGTATTGAATAACCCTTAAGTTCACAAATAGTAAGGGAATCAAAGGTTTCTAATTGGTAATAATTAAATTTATTTAATAGTATAAGAGCCATATTCATAACTAAAAAAATAACCTGATTTATTTGCTGAATATAGCAATTAAAAAAATGTGCCTGATAATAATTTGATATAATAGTAGTCTACAAAAACAAGCTATATATCATGCATCAGACACTTAACAAATTATACAACATACAACTCGGATTTCAAACAAGTTTATTCCCACACATCAAACAAGAGCTTGGCTTTTTGACAAAGCTTCAACAGAAATTTATCGAAGTTCTAGAAATTTCACAAATAGATTCATTTATTCCCTACATTGGAAAACGAGCCTGTCGTCCAACAAAGTCTCGCATGGCGTTGGCTCGATGTTTTCTAGCCAAAGCCGTTTATAATAT
>JALSLV010000003.1 GCA_026988115.1 Lysobacterales bacterium
TAGAAAAATGGTTTCAAATTAAGCCTGAAATCTTTAAACAAAATCCTAGCCAATTTAAACAAAGGTTGTTAAGATTAAAGTCTTCTAACAAGATGGGTTTACATCAACAACGTTGTGAAACCTGACACTTACCAATTTATCACCTTTAGAACAAAAGATAGTGTTGATAATTATTTATTACAACTAAAAGATAAAAACCACTGTTCAGAAACTAAAAAACAAATGGAAATTGATGAATATTTAGATAAGTCTACTGCTGGCAAACTATTAAATGGTGATGTTATTGCTATTATTCATGATTACGTAAAAAGTTTAGAACCTAAATTTATTAAACTTATATGCATAAGCATAATGCCTAATCACATACATCTTCTTATACAACAAAAACAAAAACTAGATAAAATTATGCAATCTATAAAAGGAGGTTTATCCTTTCAGATAAACAAACAACTAAACAGAAAAGGCGCACTATGGGATAGCAATTATTTTGATAAAGTAATAAGAAATGAAAAGCACTTTGAAATTACCTACAAATACATTAAATATAATGCGGTAAAAGCAAACTTAAAAGATGCCAACAGAAGATTTTATGGCATTTATGAATAGAAAAATACTATTGGAACTGGACTAAAGTCCATTCGCAGTATGATACGAAACTACACTGGGGCATCGACTTTAACCCAACCCTTAATTTGGGGCATCGACTTTAGTCGATGAAGTTTTGCAATTACTCAGTTACTAAAAGGCAACTCTAACTGTCCATAATCAATTTCGTGTGAAAATTCAATACCAAGCCCTATTAATCGCACGGGTCTTTGGTAACGATACCATGCTTTTTCAATAAGCAATTTAAATATAGATTTATCAATATTTTGAGTTGATTGTTGTGCTGTTGTTGTTTTAAAATTATCAAAACGCAATTTGATATAAAGTGCCTTAATCGGTAACTTGTGTTTTTTGTTATTATTTTCCAACCTTTGCAGCAGTTTTGGGTAAAGTTTTTCAACTTCGCCAAGGCATTGTTCTAAACTGGATTTATCACGGGTAAAAGTATCTTCTATACTTAGTGACTTCCTAATACTGTTGACTTGCACTTGTCTATCATCAATGCCACGACAAAGAGAATAAAGTTGCCTGCCAAATTTTCCAAATAATTTTATTAATTCTAATTTGGAAAATTGTTGTAAATCAGAGCACGTCTGTATGCCTAATTTTAACATTTTATTGTTGGTTACTTTACCCACGCCAAAGATCTTTTTAACAGCTAGTGTGCTAACAAAAGAATCAATTGCATCTGGAGTGACCACAAACTGACCATTAGGTTTATTCCAGTCACTTGCTATCTTTGCCAAAAACTTATTGGGCGCGATACCAGCTGAAGCTTTCAAGTGAAGTTCCTTGTATATCGCTCCACGAATATCCTCTGCAATAAGTGTGGCACTGCCATTAAATAGGCTACAATCAGAAACATCCAGATAAGCTTCATCAAGGGATAATGGTTGAATGATTTGGGTATATCTTTTGAAAATAAGGTGTAATTGTTTAGACACTTGCCGATAAAGATTCATATGGACTGGTAACATAATTAAATTTGGGCATTTTCTTATCGCTTGTGACATTGGCAAAGCAGAATGCACTCCAAAAGCACGGGCTTCATAGTTACACGCTGCCACCACCCCACGAGTTTCGGGTCGACCGCCCACGGCGACGGGTAAACCTTTTAAGTTTGGGTTTTCGCGCGTTTCAACCGCTGCAAAAAAACAATCCATATCAATATGAATAATTTTACGCATCGATAATTCTATGACTCCCTACGGATAAATTTTCGAGTGTGTAATGCCCAATTCTTAAACGAATTAAACGCAAAACAGGCAAACCAACATGAGCCATCATTCTGCGCACTTGTCGATTACGCCCTTCATTTAGCGTGATTTCGACCCAACTTGTTGGAGAATTTTTGCGTTGACGTATAGGTGGATTTCTTTTCCATACAATACTGGGTTGGGTTAGTAGTGACTTGATGGCAACGGCTTGAGCAAAGCCATCTTTGAGTTTAAAGCCCTTGCGCAATAAGTCAAGTTGAGGTTTCTTAGCAATTCCCTCAACCTGAACTAAATAAACTTTATTGACCTTTTTGTTTGGATTGGATAAATTGTGTTTTAACAGACCATCATCGGTTAACAACATCAGCCCTTCAGAATCGTAATCTAGGCGACCAATCGAATAAATTTGTTTGATGGAAATATAATCAGCCAAAGTCCTGCGACCATTTTCATCCGTAAATTGACTAAGAACTTTAAAGGGTTTATTAAAAGCAACTAACATTTAAGGTTTAACCATAACAAAACAAGTGATGATAATTGTAAGATTGATAAATAAATTTAGCAATAAAGATTTGCCAATGACGCCATCATTTTGGTAAGTGGGATTTATCCCACTCACCTCTAAAAAGAGAAAAAAGCATCGGCTAAAGCCAACAATCCAGAAGAGCCAAAAAGCATCGGCAGTCTAATGTGTCTAATGGTTTTTAGCCATTATACAAACGTTCCAACCAAGCCAAAAATCGTCTGGGTGCATTTTCAAATCCTCCATTGCTCATAAAGACAAGGTGAGTGCCTGGAGTTGATATATCTGCTAAAAAAGGCAACAAAGCATCGACAGATTCCATTGTTTTAATACCATTGAGTTCGAACTGCGCAAAAATATCGTCTTGCCAATGTAAATCAGGGTAATTCATCACTACCGCAACATCGGCTTGTTGTAAAGAAGAAGGCAAGGCGTGAGCGTGTGCACCTGCACGCATGGAATTGCTGCGTGGTTCAACCACAACGATAAGTTTTTTATCACCAATATTGTTTTTAAGCCCTTCTATGGTCGTAGCTATCGCGGTCGGATGGTGTGCAAAATCATCATAGATGGTAATCGAATTAACAGAGCCTATGTGTTCCATGCGTCTTTTAATGCCCTTAAATTCAGCAAGCGCGCGAGCACAATCCTTAAAAGATATGCCTGCAGATTGTGCTGCCGCAATAGCAGCCGTAGCATTTAACATATTGTGTTTGCCGATGAGACCCCATGTTATTGAACATTGCATCTTACCATTGTTATAAAGTGCAAAACTTGAATAGTCAGAACAATGTGGAACAGCATAAATATCAGCCGTTTTATCTGTTCCGAAGGTTACAACAGGTGTCCAACAACCCATATCCAAGACAGTTTTAAGGTTATCCTCATCTTTGTTAACTATTAATGTGCCAGAGTGCGGGATGGTGCGAATAAAGTGATGAAATTGTTTTTTTATCGCATCCAAATTTTCAAAAATATCAGCATGGTCAAACTCCAAGTTATTTAAAATTGCCACATCAGCATGATAATGCACAAACTTAGAGCGTTTATCAAAAAAGGCAGAATCGTATTCATCAGCCTCAATAACAAAATTATCAGAACCCGTATTCCGTGCAGAAATCCCAAAGTTTTCTGTGACACCGCCAATCAGAAAGCCAGGGTTATGGTTGTTATATTCCAGCAACCACGCGAGCATAGATGCGGTCGTGGTTTTGCCATGAGTACCCGCCACAGCAAAGACCTTTTTATGACGCAATAGGTTTTCACCCAACCAGCGGGGACCTGAGCTGTAACGTTGTTTGCTTTCCAAAAGAGTTTCAATTACAGGCATACCACGAGTCATGACATTGCCGACAACAACTTGGGCATATGTCTGGTTTAAAACAGAATCATCATAGCCTTGATGCATACGGATACCAATTTTTTCCAATTGAGTACTCATCGGTGGATAAACATTTTGATCAGAACCGCTGACTTCAAAACCTAAGGACCTTGCTAAAACAGCAAGTCCGCCCATAAAAGTCCCACAAATTCCAAGGATATGTATTTTTTCTTTTGTCATAACGAATATTTTAAATGATATAATGACAAAATGAAAAAAGATTACGATAAATATGTCAATGCCAAGGGATTAAGATGCCCTCAACCATTACTGCAATTAAAATTGGCAATAAAACAAGTCAAAAAAGGAGAAATTGTATTACTGGAAGCCACAGACCCACACACTGATTTAGATATTGAAGTATGGAGCCAAAGATTTCATCACAAAATTATTAACACAGAATGCAATGAAGAAATTTATAAATTTTGGATAAGAAAGTAATGGTGCCGGCACGCGGAGTCGAACTGCGGACCTACTGATTACAAGTCAGTTGCTCTACCATCTGAGCTATGCCGGCTTTGAGGTTGTGCAGTATAGAGAGGTTTAATTGTAATTTCAAATCTTTTTTGTAATCTTGTTAAAAAAAGTTTAAAAAATGGCGGGAAAGTTGCAGTGAAGATTTTACCAATTGCATTCTACTTTATTGCTGCTTATTTTTGGGTTAATTTGCGTTACATCGGGCAGAGTGTAGACTTGATCCGATGCAATGGAATAATCAATCCAAAACTCTGGCCATTGTTCGATTTTGATTTGTTTTTTTGCTTCAAATCCCTTGGATTGAAGCTCTTGTAGGCGTGAGTTGGCATTATTAACATCGCGGTAAAGCCCAAGAGATATGGTGTTTTCGTTTTCGCCACCAGTAACAACGTAATAATCTTTGATATTTAATTGCGAGAGTTGCCTGCCAATGTCCAAGGCTTCATCTCGAGAATTTTTGGCTGGAATATAAACCCAGTACCCAGCTTCTTGAGAGGAAATTATTTTTCTTGTTCTGATTTTCAACACATCTTTTTTTAAGGCATTGAGTACGGATGTGGATTCAGATTTTGAGTTAAATACACCAACGGTGTAACACTCTTGGTTAAAGATTTCTGTTGGCGACTCTGTTGCTTTGGGTTGTTTGTTTTCCCAAATGGATTTAGAGGTATCCAATTCACTCAGTAGTGTCAATTTGTTTACATTTTTATCAACTGCGATGAACGTGCGTTGGTTTGGTGTGTGCTTTTTACTGTAACTATAAAAAGCAATATTTGAGAGTAAAAGGATTATAAATATAATTCGAAATAGGAACATTAATTTAATTGCATTAAAAGGTATAGGTGAATATTAAATGATTTTAATAAATAGTCAATAAATTATAGAAAGCGTGGCGTATTATCCTGGCTAGATAATACCGTTCATCAGGAGTTAATAAAACTCTTGGATTGGTATTGGGTAAACTGACCTAAAGCAGCTTGATTGATGCGCTGGAAATCAATTTTTTCTCTTTATCTACTTGCACCTGAAGCGCTCCGTTAGCAGTAACTTTTAAATACGTGGCATCAAAAGAGTTGGTTGATTCGGTTACGTGAATGGGTTGTTTGGTCAGTGAATCAAATTTATTCCATTGTGCTATTAAATTTTTGAGTTTATTTGATTTAAATTCATCGATAACCTGATTTATTTCGGTGATTAAGTGGGCGATAAATTGGCTGCGGCTTACCGTTTGGATTTCTGCATTCATGCAGGGTTGATTAATGGAATCCAATAAATAATCTGCAATATTCCAATTAATTCCAACACCAATACAGGCTTTGCTTGTTGTTGGTCTTCCTTGAGCTTCAATGAGAATACCAGCAATTTTACCCGATTCTCCGATTATATCGTTAGGCCATTTTAGGCTTATGGGTTTGTTGGTGTAGAGTTTAAGTGTCTTGATAACAGCGACGCCAATGGCTATGTTAAGGCCTGATAAATGACTCAATGAGCATTTAAATGTGCTCGATAAAGATAAAGCTATGGATTGACCCAGCGGCGTGAGCCATGATTTTCCACGTTGTCCTCTTGCTTGGGTTTGGTGTTCTGCAATAAATACGGCATCTTCTGTGCTTTTTTTAGCGTGCGTGTTTGTCGAGTCTGTTGAAAAATAATAATGAATATTAGGTCTGCATAAAGACTTGATTAATTCAACATCAAGTGGGGAAATCAGATGGTTTGTTGCAATGATTTCTCTGTTAATTATTAATGGCAAACCCATGTCCTTTAATGACTTAAGGGCTGGTAAAGTCTCAGAAATTCTTGACTCAAAGTGTTGTGCTATTCTGTTTAGTTTAACCTCTTTATGCAAAACAACGTAATGAAAAAGAGTTTCTAAACAAAAGTTTTGATGAGCCATTGTTTTATATCATTAATTTCTTCCATGGAAACACCGTGTTGTATCGGGTAGGAGTTCCAGTTTATTTTATAACCAAAGGCTTCAAGGGTTTCCTTGCTTTTGAGCCCTAGGGTAAAAGGTACAACAGGGTCTTGTGTACCGTGTCCCATAAAAAAAGGAGTGTTGAGATTAACTTTTTCGGACAAATCCTCTAAAACAGGAAGATAGCCTGATAAAGCAATAACACCAGCCAATTGGTGAGACAGGGTTGTTGCTAAATGCAACGCCATGGCACTGCCTTGAGAAAAGCCCGCTAAAATAATTTGTTCATAACCAAATCCTTGTTTAATTTGCTCTTGAATTAATTCTTTTATTAATAGTGCAGAGTTTAAAACGCCTTTTTTATCGGCGTGTTTACCAATATCCATCATGGTAATATCATACCAAGCCCGCATAACCATTCCGCCATTTATGGTAACAGGAATTTTGGGAGCGTGTGGAAAAATAAATTTAATTGGCAAATCAGGTATATTAAACTGTGGTACAACAGGAGCAAAATCATTACCATCAGCTCCCAAGCCATGCATCCAAATAATTGCAAGTTTAGGCTTATCACCGGTTTGTTTTTCAATTGTTTCTAAAGTCATAGTTTCACCCCTAAATCAAAAAGTAATTTTTTGGTATCTTTCCCAATCATTGTAAATATTAAACGGTGAGAGTCTGCCTCATCCAGAGTGTCGTAAACACTAGTATATTTTGATACTTTTGTGTTACGTTGCATAAATGCATCCGAATATAAAATAAAATCAACATTTAACTCAGTCCATTGCGTGATACTGTAGTCAGTTTTTAAAGTAGGCAAGTCTAAATATTTTTTTATTGCGCCTTTAATGCGTTTAATTTCTGCAGAAGTTAAATTTCTATTAGCAACAAAATCAATTTGAGCCACCTTTCCCCCTAAATAATTGATAATTATGCTAGAATTTAATGAGAAAGGTTGTTTGCATACTACCACATCATGACTGCCAATCCTTTTAGTCTTTTTACAGATATTCTTCAGGTTAGATGCGCTCACTAATGAATCTTGCAATCTCTTATGTGCAAACTTAAAGGCACCAATAACATTAAGTGGGTTGGTATAACCAGATGATAACAACCAATTATCTATCAATTCTGTGTGTTGTCTTCTTTCTATTATTGTACCAAGGATTGTCTTCTTTTGTGATGAAGTATAAATGTCAATTTTTTCTATAACTGCTTGAAAATCTTGATTGTTTTGAAACTTTTCAAGCGATAAAACATACTGCACGTAAACTGTTTTATTTTCTTTCTGGTTAAGTTTTTTATAATAATTTTGTCTGCGCTTGAAGCGTTTGCTATTAATTTTTATTGCATATTGTTGTTCTATATTTGGGATTAAGATGTGGAAGTAATTTGGTAATGCTGAGAAGCTGTTGTTTGCTCTTCCTATTGTTTTCAGATTACCTTTAAAAATATTTCCTAAATTCATTAATGATTTTTTATTATCATATGTTTTATATTGTAAAGTATCAGAAAGGCTAAATTTCTGTGTTTTTGTGATTTTTTCTAATAATTCATCTAAATGTTTTCGCTCTATTGCTATTAGTTCTTCTATTTTATGCTTATTATGTTTATAGCGATAATATTCCTTAACTTTTTGTGTTTTTAATAAATGATAAGCGTAGTCATTTAATAAAGCATCTGGGCTGTTTTTTAGTGCTAATAGCATTAAATTCTCTGCGTTAAGTTCTTTTATCTGATTACTTGCAAATCCATTTAATGATATTAAAAACAGGTATAATAGAAATAATAACTTCATTGATAATATTAAATAATAAATTAGTGTATGATTTTAATTCACTTAATGCTATTTTAAAACATTTCATTATTGATAAATTGAAGTATTGATGGTATTTTCAACTATTTACAATGGAAGCTGTTAATGAATGCTTTAAAACGACTGACTTTAATTTCTTTGCTGTGTTTTTTCTTCTCTTCTTGTGGCAACAAGGGAGATTTGTATCACCCTCAACCTAACGACAATAAAAAGGAGAAAAGTGACTAAATGTTAACCATTCCTTTTGTAAAAATGCATGGACTTGGTAATGATTTTATGTTGATTGATAACCGTTTTATGCAAATAGAGCTGTCGACGCATGAGATTGCTGCACTAAGTGATAGACACACTGGAGTTGGATTTGACCAATTATTATTGCTGTCTGAATCGAAAGATAAAACTTGCGATGCCTCGTATCAATTTTTCAACCCCGATGGATCACAAGCCGAACAGTGTGGCAATGGTCAACGTTGTTTAAGTCTTTATTTGCATAGGCAAAACCCAACCAGAACAAAGTTTAAACTCTCGGGTCTTGCTGGGATTGTCAATTCTGAAATTCTTGCCGATAAACAAGTTCGAGTCAACATGGGGTGCGTGAAATCTGTAAAAAATAAAACGATAAATGATAAAAAGTGCCACGAGCTTGATTTTGGTAACCCTCACTTGGTTACCCTTGTTGATGAGGTCAATAAGTGTGATTTAGCAAGCATGACTAAATTATTTACAAAAGAGTATGCCAAGGGCATTAATTTTGAAATTGCACAGGTTCTTTCTGCAAAAAAAATAAAGATCAGAGTCCATGAAAGAGGAACAGGGGAAACATTGGCTTGTGGAAGTGGTGCGTGTGCTGCTGCCTATGCTTTAATGCAGTCAGGTAATTTAGAATCTAAAGTCAATGTCGTGTTGCCAGGAGGGGAATTAATGGTAGAATATAATCAACAAGAAAACACAATTTATTTAACAGGTCCGGCGCAAAGCGTATTTACTGGAGAAATTACTTTATGAGTGATAAACACTTATCAGACACTGACGTCATTCATTTTTTAACCGAACACAAGGATTTTTTTATTCGACACCCCGAACAATTGGAGGCCCTAAAAGTCACCAACAATAACGGTAAAGTCACAAGCTTAATTAATCATCAAGTTAACGTGTTAAAAGAACGAAACAACCAATTAAAGAATAAATTAAATCAATTGATTGGTTATGCTGAGGAAAATGAGAAAACCATGGCACAGGTTTTTGAACTCACCTTGCAATTGTGTCAAATTTCACATATCGCCAATGTCACCAAACATTTTGCTCGGTTTGTCAAACATTCTTTTGATTCGGATTTATTCAAGATTGTTGTTCCCACTTATGATGGTCTTGAGTCATCAACAGTGGTTAAGACTCTTAGTGCCGATGAAGAGAGTGAATTTGCCCAAATATTTGCCGAATTTATTCAAAAGGACAAGCCCATTTGTGGTCGCTTAAAAAAGTCAAAACTCAATTTCATTTTTGGTAAACAGGCTCAGAAGGTGGGTTCGAGTGTCATTTTGCCCATTGGCAAAAAGGCAGAAAAAGGGTTGTTGGTATTTGCCAGTTTCGATGAAAGTCGATTCAACCCTGAAATGTCAACGGATTTACTCGCCCGTTTAAGTGAAATTTTAGATCGAAAATTCAATAAAACCTTTGCTTCGCTGCCTGCATCCAAATCGCAAGAAAATGAACCTTAATTCATGGAAAAACAACTATTTAGATTTTTGTCGAACCCAAAAAAATTTGGCTGCCTTGACATTAAAAGCATACCAACGTGATTTGGATTCTTTTATCGCCTATACCCAACAACACAATGCGCCGCTCAAGGTTGAAGATTTGGCTGAAGAAGACGTGAGTAAGTTTTTAGTTGCGCAGTACAATAACCAAATAAGCCCCAAATCTTTAGCCCGCTACCGCAGTTCAATCACCAGTTTTTTTGATTATATTGTAGCAAATAAGGGCATAAAATCCAATCCTGCTGCCTTGGTACTAACGCCCAAAAGTCCAAACAAACTTCCAGAGGTATTGGATGTCGACACCATCAGTAGGTTGGTCAATATTCCCTTAGAGTCCGAAATTGCTATTCGTGATAAAGCCATTATTGAGTTGTTTTATTCCTCTGGACTTCGCTTGAGTGAATTGTCCAATTTAGTTTGGCATAATTTAGATTTTGACCAGGCTTTAATTACCGTCTTAGGCAAAGGCAACAAACAACGCGTTATTCCCGTTGGTAAATATGCACTAAAAGCCCTCAATCAGTGGCGCTCTATTGCCCAAATTTGGGATAGTGAACAACAGGGCTTTGTATTTATATCCAAAAGAAGCACACAACTCAAACAACGCAGCATTCAAGCTCGGATTAAATATTGGGCACAAAGACAAGGCTTGTGGGAACGTGTTTATCCCCACCTTTTACGCCACTCATTTGCCTCGCATGTGTTGGAATCAAGCGAAGATTTACGAGCGGTTCAAGAAATGCTCGGGCATGCTGATATATCAACCACCCAAATTTACACTCACCTCAATTTTCAACATTTAGCTAAGGTCTACGACAAGGCACACCCAAGAGCTAGGAAGAAGTGATATTTTCAATCGCTTTGATTGTTGGTTTATCTGCTTCGGGCATTCCTAGCTTTTTGAGTTCAGAGCGTTTAACCCACTTAAGGGGTTGCCCTTCATTGGGGTGAACTTTGGGGTTGTTGGCTTTGTAGTACCACACATCTAAACTAAGAATGAGGTCTTCGTATTCGTGTGTGGTGGTGATTAGTGGTTCGGCAGTTGGTAAATCAAAGTCAATTTCTTCCTTGCTTTCACGAATCAGTGCTTGCAGTTGCGTTTCTCCTTCTTCAACTTTCCCTCCAGGGAATTCCCACATGCCACCAAGGTGTTTGTGTTCTGCGCGTTTCGCCACTAGAATTTCACCTTGGTGGTTTTCAAGCACCAAGGCGACAACGTTCAATGGTTTTATTTGAGCAACTATACTAACTTACCATGGCACTGCTTGTATTTTTTGCCCGAGCCACATGGGCAGGCTTCATTTCTGCCAATTTTTTTGCCTTCTCTAACAAAAGTTTCTACTTGAGCCGGTTCTTTTTGCTGTTGCGGTTGTGTGGCATTTTGTGCTTCACGGTGCTGGTATTCCATTTGTTGTTGTTCATGACGTTCCATTTCTTCTACGTCATCTTGCTGAATTTTGACTCGGGCTATGATTTTTGTCACTTCCACTCGGATTCTATCCAATAGTGAGGTAAATAATTCAAAGGATTCTTTCTTGTATTCTTGAATGGGTTGTTTTTGCGCATAACCACGCAGACCAATGCCTTGACGCAAGTGATCCATGGCAAGCAAATGCTCTTTCCATAATTGGTCTAAAACATTTAGGTAGACTGCTTTTTCAAATTGACGCATGGTCTCAGATCCTGTTAGCGCTTCTTTTTCTCGGAAAAAACGTTCGATGTTTTTATGAATTTTCTCGACCAACTCATCTTCATCCATGTCTTCATTCGAATCGAGCCAATGTTGAATATTCAGGTCAATTCCGTAATCAGAACGCAAGGCTTGTTCTAGTTCTGCTATTTGCCATTGTTCTTCAACACTTTCCACAGGTATATACTGATGAATCATTTCATCAAATACTTCTTCGCGAATCGCAATGATAAAATCTTTAATTTCTTCTGATTCGAGTAAATCAATGCGTTGTTGATAAATAACAAGCCTTTGGTCATTGGCGACATCATCATACTCCAGTAAGCTTTTACGAATGTCAAAGTTATGTGATTCAACTTTGCGTTGCGCGCCTTCAATGGTTCGAGAAATCCACTTATGTTCAATGGCTTCATCTTCACCCATGCCAAATTTACGCATGGTTTGGGCAATGTTGCCACCAAATATACGCATAAGGTTGTCTTCTAAAGAAATATAAAATCGTGAAGAACCTGGATCCCCTTGACGACCAGCACGACCACGTAATTGGTTATCAATTCGACGTGATTCGTGGCGTTCTGTTCCAATTATTCGCAAGCCTCCATTGGCAATAACACTGTCATGAACTGACTGCCAATTATCACGGGCTAATTGTTTTTTCTCTTCAGAAATTTCTTCGCCTAAATTAGCCAATTCAATTTCTAGGTTTCCACCCAAGACAATATCCGTACCACGCCCTGCCATATTGGTTGCGATAGTTATGGAACCAGGTTTACCTGCGGTGGCAACAATCAGTGCTTCTTTTTCGTGTTGTTTGGCATTTAACACATTGTGTGGAATTTTCTCTTTATTTAATTGTTTAGAAATGAGTTCTGATACTTCAATGGATGCTGTGCCAACGAGGACAGGCTGTTGTTTTTCATGGCATTCTTTTATGTCTTCAATAATGGCTTTAAACTTTCCCTCCATTGTCAAAAAGACCAAATCCCCTTGATCATCGCGTTGCATCGGTTTGTGGGTGGGAATAACCACCACTTCTAAACCATAAATGGTGTGGAATTCGTAAGCTTCTGTATCCGCTGTACCTGTCATACCCGATAGTGTCGGATACAACCTGAAATAATTCTGAAAAGTTACCGATGCCAATGTTTGGTTTTCTTTTTGCACCACGAGGTTTTCTTTGGCTTCTACCGCTTGGTGCAAGCCGTCACCCCAACGTCTTCCAGCAAGCGTTCGACCAGTAAATTCATCGACAATAACAACTTCGCCATTTTCGATAATATAGTCCACGTCTTTTTGGTAAAGGTGTTGCGCTCGTAATGCGGCATTGATGTGGTGCATTAATTGCAAATGCTTAGAATCGTATAATGACTCTCCTTCTGCAATTAAACCGTCTTTTTTACATAATTCTTCAACCTTTTCCATGCCTCTTTCGGTTAAATGAATTTGTTTGCCTTTTTCATCAATAGTAAAATCGCCATCAGGTTCTTTTGCTGCTTCTTCTTTTTGTGCTATCAAAGCCGACATTCCACCTTCAACCTCTGCAGCTTCTTGAGTTGAGGGTTCGAGGGTTGGGGTTAGGCGATTAATGCGGTGATAAAGCTCTGGCGAATCATCGGTTTGTCCTGAAATAATTAATGGGGTTCGGGCTTCATCAATTAAAATGGAATCAACCTCATCAATAATGGCAAAATTAGGTTCTCTTTGCACTTTTTCTTCCAATGAAAATGCCATGTTATCACGAAGATAATCAAATCCGTATTCGTTATTTGTTCCATAAGTGATGTCAGCGGCGTAGGCTTTGCGTTTATCTTCTTGTGACATGTCAGGCACAACAATGCCAACTTCCATGCCTAAGAAGTTATATAACGGTTCCATCCATTTTGCATCACGCGAAGCCAAATAGTCATTAACGGTTACAATGTGGACACCTTTCTCAGATAAAGCATTTAAATAAGCAGGTAGAGTTGCAACCAGTGTTTTTCCTTCCCCTGTGCGCATTTCAGCAATTTTACCGTCATGTAAAACCATGCCTCCAATCATTTGTTCACGATAATGGCGCATCTTCATGACTCGAACAGAAGCCTCCCGCACAACGGCAAAGGCATCAATCAAGATGTCATTTAAACTTTCACCTTCTTTTAATCGTTCTTTTAAAACTTGTGTTTGACTTTGTAATTGCCCATCACGCATGTCTTGATATTTCGGTTCCAGAGCGTCAATTTTATCGACTGTTTTAAGAAGTTGTTTAATGAGTCTTTGATTTCGAGAGCCGAAAACTTTAGTGAATAATGAATTTAGTATCATGATGATGAATTTCTCTTAAGGCACAATGCCTGTTGTTTGTGTAAAAATGAAGTCTTTTAAATGGTAGTTGTTACCATTTTTTTCAAGTTTTTCGCCTTATTTTTTTGCTAAAAACGGCCACGGATTTATTTTATGTCCTTTTTTGAGCACTTCAAAATGAAGGTGTTCTGATGTTGCCCTTCCCGTTTTGCCCATTACTCCAATGGCTTGATCTTTGTTTACTTTTTCTCCAACACTTACCGATGTTTTCTTCATGTGCGCATAGCGCGTGACAAAACCTTCTCCATGGTCTATTTCAACGAGGTTGCCATAGCCTCCTCTTTTCCCGGACCATATAACCACACCGTCAGCTACTGCTTGAATTATGGAGTTTGGTTTTCCAGAAAAATCAATGCCAGAATGAAAAGCTTGTTTGCCCGTAAAAGGATCGGGTCTGGTTCCGTATCGTGAGGATACCCAGCCATTTTTAATGGGTTTACCTGAAGGTTTTATTTGTTTATCAAGGTCTTTTTCTTCTAACAACTTATTTAATAGGGTTAATTGTTCTTCTTGTTGAAGAAAACTTGCTTTAACTGAATATAAACTCGCGAACAAATCCGCTGGAGTGTTTTCTTGGTTGGTTAACTCTAAACCCGCGCCACCAACACCAGGTTCTTTGCTAAAGTCGAATTCGTTATCTTTTAACTTAACCTCTTCAGTTAAGCGTTGTCCTAATGCATTTATGCGCATACTCTGTGCGTATAAACCGCCGATTTGCAATGCTAAAGCATCTAAATCACGATTTACCGCTGATTTAAACTGTTGAATATCGAGCTCTTTTTGCTGCACAAGTTGATGAATATTCTGTAGCTCCATATTTTTTTCAATTGTTGGATTATTGAATAATAAATAACCAAGACCAAGACCAACCGTAATAACAAAAACAACAAGCAAAGAAAACGCTGCAATAATTTTTTGACGAATTTTTGAGTCTGATAAATCATAACTGGTCGTTCCTGTTTGATTTTGTTTTAATACAATTATATTTTTCATAAACTTTTTCTTGCCTTCTTATCTATCTATTGTGACAATTAAAACATGCACAATAAATCTGGTCCAACACCAATAAATTACTGTTTGAATTCAGGAAGCGAGCTTCCAAAAATTTTTAAACATGCGAACTATTTGCGAGAACTTGATCGAAAATTCCAGTCAAAATTACCTTTGGCTCTTCGAGGTCTGTGTTCAATTGCCAATATTAGAACAAATTTAATCGTTCTTATTTGCTATTCTCAACTTGAAGCCAGTAAGGTACGTATGCATAGCCGTGTGATTCTACAGATTTTTAACCAAGATTTCAAAATTACGGCTCAAAAATTAAGAATTATTATTGGTGACAAGTCAATTTAAGGGGTGCAACTATCCAAAAATGCAATGATTGTTGTGAAAACAGGGTGATTGGGGATGAGTTCATGACTAAACCATGGCGACAATAAACTCCATAATCCTATTATTATAATAAATAAACCCGCACTGTATCTTAATGACTTGGATTGCAGTTTTTTTTCAAAGGTTTTTATTAGCCCAGCAGCAACAAACATAGAGGGAAGAGTGCCTAAACCAAATGCCAGCATAAATAATCCACCCTCAAATACCTGACGTGTAGCGGCCGCTGCTAGTAAAACGCCATAAAGTAACCCACATGGAATTAAACCCCAAATCAACCCTTTGCTAAAATGAGCGAGTGTTGAATCTTTCTTAGTGATTTTATGCAGTTGTTTTTTTGCTTTTTGCCAAATAAGGTTGTTTTCAAAAAAACCATGAAGGCTGCTTTTGTTGCGCAGGATTCTTATGCCTAAAAAAATCAAGACAACACCTAACAAGGAGCGTATCCAAAAGCCAATTTGTGCTAGAGGCAGTTGAATGACGAGCCCTTGAACGATGCCTGCAAAGATTAAACCTAAAATCACATAAGTGGTGATTCTTCCTAGATTAATTAACAGTATCGTTTTAGGCGTGGGATTGTTGCGACAAAAAACGCCACATAAACCACCGCACATGGCCAAGCAATGCACACTAGAGAATAGCCCAATTAAAAAAGGAGTCAGTAAATTCATTCTTCCTCGTCGGCTTGCTTCTTGTCCTTATCATCTAGCATGGTATAAGCGGGTGTATCGAGGTCATCAAATTGATTGTTCTTTACTGCCCAAAAAAAAGCCCATATTGCAAAACCCAATAACAATGTACTCATGACAACCATGACAAAGATGATGCTCATTTAAGTTAACTCCTCTCTTTTAGTGCTTACATAACGGCGATTCTGCATGTCTTGATCGAGTGGAATGTTCTCCATCGCATTGGCTATTAATTTCATTGTTAATGCAACGGCTCCTCTATTTTCCTCTACGAGTTTAAATGCAGCACAGCCCATTTTTTTTCGCTGCTGTGGATTTTGAATCAATTCTTCCATGTGATGAATAATGTCGTCTGAATTTTTTACCAAATACGAACCCCCACAATTGTGTAATAATTGAGTAATTTCTGCAAAGTTATGGGTATTTGGACCAACTAATACGGGCAATTTAAAAACAGCCGCTTCTAATACATTGTGCCCACCAATGTTGGCAATTGAACCGCCAACAAAAGCAATATCTGAAGCCGCATAAAACTCAAGCATCTCACCCATGGTATCCACAATAAAAACATCGGCATCAATATCGTATAAGCCACACTTACTTCGCAGTTGGGTATTAAATCCTTTTTGAATGCATGCCTGAGCCGTGACTTGAAAACGCTCAGGGTGACGTGGAACGATAATTAACAATAAACTCGGGTGTTTTTTCTTTAAATAAGCGTAAGCTTCTAGCAGTTCCAGTTCGTCTTCTTGGTGCGTACTTGCCGCAATCCAAATCAAGTGATTTTGGGCGACATGTTTGTGAATTGCTTGCCCTTTTTCTAGAATATCTTGCTCAATAATAATATCAAATTTTAAACTGCCGACCACATATATTTTATCTGCATCACAACCTAAACGAATCATACGATCGGCATCAGTTTGCGTTTGTGCTGCAACAAATTTGGTATTATTAACCGCCATAGTTGCCAGCGATTGCACCCATTTATAACCTTTTAAAGAAAGTTCTGATAAACGTGCATTGGCAACAACTATAGGAATATTTCTTTTTTTACAAAAACGAAAAAGATTGGGCCATATTTCTGTTTCCATGACAACGGCTAAATCGGGTTTTATTTTTCGTAAAAACCGTTTGACCGCTCCAGACAAATCATAAGGTAGATACAAATGGAATACCGAGTTGCCAAATATTTGTTGGACGCGATCAGAGCCAGTAGGTGTGACTGTTGTTATAACAAAATCATGCTCTTTATAAGTTTCCATTAATGCTTTGATTAGTGGTATAGCTGCGTTGACTTCGCCTACCGATACCGCATGAATTAAAATGGATTTTTTGAAATTTGGGTTAGGAAAAATACCAAAGCGTTCTTTCCAACGTCTAAAGTAGGCAGGCGCTTTTATGCCACGAGATGCAAGACGAAACAACACCACTGGCGTGAGTAAAAACGTCGCAATAGAGTATAGGCGATTTTTAAAATCTATATTCAAAATTTTATCGAAGTTGTTTCAGTGTATGGGCAACCGTTATTTTACTGGGTTTGCTGTGCTTACCCAAGGGTGCATTAATAAAGGCATCTATTTTATCACCGAATTGCATTTTAATGTCTTTTATTGAGGGCAATACTTCTTGGTTTGCATGATTTGCACTGGTTGAGACTAAGGGTATATTTAAGCTGTCGCATAATTTTTTAACTATTGGATGCGCACTAACGCGAACAGCGATTGTGTCAAATGCACCAGATATCCACGGTGGGACTAGAGGTGATTTAGGAAAAATCCAGGTTTGATGACCTGGCCATGTTTTTAATGCACGTGCCAAATCATTAGGGGCAATGGGTTTAATAAGGGGTAAGATTTGTTGCACATGTGAGGCAATAATAATTAAGCCCTTTTCTTGCAAGCGACCTTTAAGTTGCAATATTTTCATCACTGCTTCTTGATTAAATGGATTGCAGCCTAAACCATAAACGGATTCAGTTGGGTAGGCAATGACTCCTCCTGATTTAATGGCATTAACGCCCTGTTCAACCTGTTGCGCTATTGACATCAGTTTTTACTTTTCTTTATTACTTTCTTTTTAGCCGCCTTCTTTTTCGTCGCTTTCTTCTTCGTAGTTTTCTTTTGTGTCACTTTCTTTTTGTTGGATTTTTTCTTAGCTACCTTTTTCTTTGCTGTTTTCTTTTTGGTTTTTTTCTTAAAGCGTGATTTTTTATCTGGAGTATTGGCTAAAATTTCTATGCAATCCTCATGGCTTAATGTTTTTGGATCCGTGCCTTTGACAATTTTTCCATTCTTTTTACCATCCGTTACATAAGGTCCCCAACGGCCATTTAAGATTTGGATGCCATCATCAAAAGTGGTAATAATGCGATTGGCGTCGGCAATTTTCTTTTCCTTAATTAATTCCAGTGCTTGCTCCAATGAAATGTCATAGGGCGTGGCAGGAAAATCTTTTTTAATCGATACAAATTTATTATCATAACGCACATAGGGACCAAAACGTCCTATATTGGTGCTAACCTTTTCGCCTTCTTCGGTTTCACCAAGCGTGCGTGGCAATTTAAACAATTCCATTGCTTCTTCAAAGGTAATTTTATCGAGCTTCTGACCAGGCAGTAAACCGGCAAATTGAGGTTTGTCTTCATCGTCTCGGTGACCAATCTGAACAAAGGAGCCATATTTTCCAACTCGAGCAGTCACAGGTTTTCCTGTTTTAGGATCTGTTCCAAGTACGCGTTGGTATTGTGCTTCTTCACGACTAACGGATTCTTCTTTTTCTTCAACCAGTTTGATAAAGGGGTCCCAGAACTTACGCATTAACGGTACCCATTCTTTTTCACCGCGGGAAACCGCATCCAGTGCATCTTCCAAGCGAGCAGTAAACTCATAATCCACGTAGTTTTCAAAATGTTTTTGCAAAAAACGAGCAACAACTTTCCCAATATCTGTTGGTGTAAAACGTTTTTGTTCAAGTTCCACATAATCCCGATTAAGTAAGGTACTAATGATTGATGCATAAGTTGATGGACGACCAATACCATACTCTTCTAATGCTTTAACCAAACTCGCCTCAGAAAAACGAGGTGGTGGTTCGGTAAAGTGTTGCTTACCTTCAATATTGACTACTTTTGATGTATCGCCTTCTTTTAAGCGTGGCAGAACATTGGTTTTTTTCTTTTTCTCATCGTCTTTGCCTTCTTCATAAACCGTAAGAAACCCTTTTTTAATAACGGTTGAACCTGTTGCACGAAAAACATGCGAATCACCAAATTCATAATCGGCTGAAACAGTGCCTATTAATGCATCGGTCATTTGACATGCCAAAGAACGTTTCCAAATTAAATCGTATAACCTTAGTTGGTCTCTATCCAAAGACCCGCTGACCTTTTTGGGTGTTAGCAAGGCATTGACTGGACGCACCGCTTCATGCGCTTCTTGAGCATTTTTTGATTTGCCTTTGTAATAATTGGGTTTTTCTGGCACTAAATCACTGCCAAACTCGCTAGCAATTGTTTGACGAATATTAGCCAAAGCATCTTTTGATAATATCACAGCATCGGTACGCATATAGGTAATCAAACCTTGTACCGTTCCATCAACAGACATTCCTTCGTACAATTGTTGTGCAATCTGCATGGTTTTTCTGGTTGAATAACCCAGCTTTCTAGCCGCTTCTTGTTGCAGTGTTGAGGTGATAAATGGAGCCGCTGGTCGCCTTTTGCGCTGTTTTTCTGTTAATTTAGTAACAGCAAGTGTGTTTCCTGCTTGTTGTTTTAACGTTTTTAATACACCATCAACTTGTTCTTTATTGTTTAAATCAAACTTTTTGAGCTTTTGACCATTCAACTGTATTAAGTTAGCGTTAAATTCATAATTGTCTTTGACCATTGGAGTGGCGATAGTCCAATACTCTTTTGGATCAAAAGCATCAATCTCGGCTTCACGATTTACAATCATACTCAAAGCAGGGGATTGAACACGACCTGCAGATAAACCCCGTCGGACTTTTTTCCACAACAAGGGAGATAAATTAAAGCCAACCAAATAATCCAAAGCTCGACGTGCTTGTTGAGCATCGACTAAATCAGTTGAAAGTTCACGTGGGTTTGCAACCGCTTCCTTAATGGCATTTTTGGTAATTTCGCTAAATACCACACGGTAAACATTCTTATCCTTAATGATGTTGCGTTCTTTTAAAATTTCTAACACATGCCAAGATATTGCCTCTCCCTCTCTATCCAAATCGGTTGCGAGATAGATATTGTCTGCTTTTTTGGCTTCTCTAACAATGGCATCAATGTGTTTTTTGTTACGATCGACTTCAACATAAGTCATTTCAAAATTGTTTTCGGTATCAATTGCACCTGTTTTAGCGAGCAAATCACGGATGTGACCATAGGATGCTAATACTTTATAATCTTTTCCTAGGTACTTTTCAATTGTTTTAGATTTTGCCGGCGACTCGACAATGAGTAAGTTTTTTGCCATAGTTTATTAAGTTGTATTTTGAGCTGATTTTAAAAATAAAACAGCTATTTAAAGTATTAAAAGAGACCTTTACACAATTCATGGAACGCGTTAAAAAGTCTCTAAAAGATAATGCGAGTAAATTTTTCTGTATGCACATTATCTAAATTCGTTCCTTTATTCAAGGTTTATATTTTATTCTAAGAGAGTTTTTTACACTCTTATATACTGCGCTCCTGCCAGAGCTTGAATTTTATCTTCTAATTCAAGAATCAAAAGTGCCGATGAAAGTTCAGAAATTTCCAAACCTGTTTTTTCCATTATTTGATTAATTGAAGTGGCTTCATAAGCAATAGCATCAAGAATATTTTGATGCTCATGATTGGTATCACTTTGGGTTTCTTTTGCTTCAATATCTTTAATTTTGCTGGATAAGTCTTCTGTCAAACTGTGTGCAAGCGGGGTTAATTCTTCAATAATTTCATTTGCTGACTCGATTAGCTTAGCCCCTTGTTTGATGAGGAAGTGACAACCTTTAGCCAATGGTGAATGAATAGATCCTGGTATTGCCATAACTGGACGATTATTTTCCATCGTTTGTCTGGCTGTAATCAAAGTTCCGCTTTGCAAACCCGCCTCGATTACCAACGTCCCAAGGCTAAGGCCACAAATAATTCGATTTCTTCGAGGGAAATTATAATGATGGGGCTTGGTGCCTATACTAAATTCTGAAACCAATGCACCGTTTTGGGCTATTAAATGGGCAAGTTCACGGTGTTTTGCAGGGTAAACGGTATCTAAACCATTTCCCATTACGGCAACAGTAGTGCCTTTAGCTTCAATAGCGGCCTTATGTGCCGTTCCATCCACACCCAAAGCCATGCCGCTGGTAATTGTTAAGCCACCAGCTGCCAAAGAAGAACAAAAAGAATAAGTGTTCTTTAAACCGACCGCTGTCGCATTCCGGCTTCCAACAACTGCCAACTGTGGTTGCAGTAAAACATTTGGATCTCCTGTGATATATAACAATGGAGGTGGGGAGTCAGATTTTTTGAGTAATGAAGGATATAAATCATGAGTAATTGGCAGTATGTGATTATTGTCTTTTGCAAGCCACTCTAAATCATTGCAAATCATATCTAAATTAGCCTGATGTATCGCTTCTTTTGTTTCCTCATTTAATTTAATGTAGTCAGGAAAACTTTTTTGCTTAAATATATTCTCAGCTTTTTCATGAACGGTGAGCAATTTTTTAATTTTGACAATGCCAAGACCCTTGATTTTATTCAATAACAACCACGCTTCACTATTATCCATCTATTTTCTCCATTACTTCCAATAAAAAAGGCTCACAAAATGAGCCTTTGAGAATATAAGCCTGCTCAAATTTAAGGAGCTCTTGCAAAGTCAAATAACTTGACGGGTCGATTACCTGATACTATTAAGGCATAAGAAATATGATCAAAAGTCTTAAAAATCATAATATTCGATAAATATTCTTCAGGCAGAGTAACCATTGCTTTTGAGGGTCTAAAATAGGTTTTAAGGTCGTTTTTTGGGTGCATAATCTCGTCACGTACTTGCCTTTCTGGTCGATAGACTTCAAAAACATCTCCATGGCTGACCCCATCTGCCGATCCACGGCTTATTGCCACAATTTGAAATTTTCCAGCCCTAAAATTTGCATTATTTAAGGCAACAATTCGAATATTATCATCTTTAATCGTTGCGCCTTTGGGTTGAAAATAAGCATCAAATCTGACATCATTCAAAGGAATAATTAAATCCCCTTCATCAACTTCAAAAATATTTCCACTAACTTTCATCGTCGTTATGCCTTTGTTGCCCACGCGAGTCACTTTAGCTTTTGCAATATCGGCGACTTCATAACCTAGGATATCAACACTTTCCCAATAAGTTCTATCAACGTATTTTTTCCAAAACCTTGTCATGTACGCTTTGCCTGTCGAAGAACTGGTTTTTTTCCATGGTAGCGATTCTGTTTTACGGTCTTTATAATTAGAAGTCTCCCATGGATAGTGCACAGGAACATCTCTGTATATAACTGTTGGGCGCACTACTGCAAATTCATCGCCTTGTCTGGCTTTTAAGTTTCTTACATAAAGTAAATTGGGTTTAGAACCTTTAACATGCCCTTCTTCAATGGAAACAATATAAGGAGCGGCGTCAATATCTTCCTGGGTTAATATTCTGAGTTTCCTTAAAAATGGTTCAATGTCTCTTAACGGTATCGTTGGTATAGCTGTATGGTGATCTATACTGCGTCCTTTAGGCGAAAGCTTTATTGTGGGATGTCCACGAGTTACCTGTAAAGTTGGTTTGCCATCAACGTATATTAATGAGATAACATCACCAGGGTATATCAAATGTGGATTCTCAATTTGAGGATTAGCATGCCAAACCTCAGGCCACACCCATGGTGATTTTAAAAACCTAGCTGAAATGTCCCATAATGTATCTCCCTTGACTACCGTATAGGTATCTGGGTGGGTAGGGTTTAATTCAATTTCAGCACGCACTGATGCTGATATTAAAAATACAGCAATTAAAAGTAAATGTAGTTTTTTAAGCATTTCCGACAAATCCTTGATTTTATTGTGATTAGTTTAGACAAACTATACCCTAAAATAAACTAAAAAACGTGAATCTCGTGGCATTTTTGTTAAAAAAGAGAGATTTATTAAGCAATAATGATGAAATTACAGTATTGTCTTTAAAAATTTAAGCCCAATATTATAATAAGGCATCAAAACAACTACGCATACGCAATGACAAAACTAACAATACTTACACTACCAGATAAACGTTTAAAAACAATTGCAAAACCTGTAACTGTATTTGATCAAAAGCTTCAAGAATTTGCAAATAATATGCTAGAAACAATGTATGAAGCACCAGGTATTGGCTTGGCAGCCACCCAAGTCGATGAACACATACAATTAGTTGTTATTGATATTTCTGAAGAGAAAAATCAGCCGTTATGTTTAATTAATCCAAAAATAATACAAAAAGATGGACAGCAGGTGCATGAAGAAGGTTGTTTATCCGTTCCAGGAATTTATGCCAAGGTAAAAAGAGCAAGTACCATTGAGGTAAAATACCAAGATGAAACAGGAAAAGAACATCAAATGCAAGCAGATGAACTCTTAGCGGTCTGTATACAACATGAACTAGACCATTTAAAGGGGATTGTGTTTTTGGATCACCTTTCGCCATTAAAACGAAAGATGGCAATGAAAAAATTAGAAAAAGAGGCTGAAAACAGTGATTGAACTTTATACAGCAGCCACACCTAATGGGTGGAAAATTTCAATAATGCTTGAGGAATTAGGAATTGACTACAAAGTTATGCCAGTCAACCTAACAAAGGATGAACAAAAAGCACCCGCGTTTTTAGCCATGAATCCTAATGGCAAGATTCCTGTTATTCGTGACACCTCCAACAACAAAGTAATTTTTGAAAGTGGTGCTATTTTGATTTACTTAGCTGAAAAGTATCAAAATTTTTACCCATCAGATAATAAATACGAAATATTGCAATGGCTCATGTTTCAAGTCGGTGGGGTTGGACCGATGATGGGTCAAGCCAACGTTTTTGTGCGTTATTTCCCAGAAAAAATTCAAGTGGTTATTGACCGCTACCAAAACGAAGTTAAGCGCTTATTTGCAGTAATGGACAAGCATTTAGAAAAACGTGATTATTTGGCAGGGGAGTATTCCATTGCCGACATAGCCAACTGGTCATGGGTACACATCGCTTATTGGCCCAAAGTTGAACTCACGGACTTTCCTAATCTTAAGGCTTGGGTTGAACGCATAGCACAAAGACCTGCCGTTATAAAAGGCATCACCATTCCTAATAAAATTGATGCCGATGCCATAAAAAAAGCAGGGCAAAAACTCATAAAATAATTAGCCAGCACAACCTTCTTTAGTTAACATAGTGATCAATTCTCTCTTCTATAACTAAACTAGGATGATACTGTTTGATTTGTTTTTCCAAATCAGAAAGGCGGCGAGGTAAATAGCATGGATTAAACTTCAGATTTTCGTTGCTTATACCATCCCAAAATATAATCCCAGGCTTGTTCGGCTGTTTCGACGATTTTAAACAAATCTAAGTCTTCTGGATTGATAACTCCTTCTTGGGCTAAAAATTCAAAATTCACTGCATTTTCCCAATAATGTTTACCAACCAAAACAATCGGAATCGGTTTAATTGTTTTGGTTTGTATCACTGTTAAGGCTTCAAAAAGCTCATCAAAAGTACCGAAGCCACCCGGAAAAGCAACCAAAGCACGCGCTCGGTGCATAAAATGTAGTTTTCTCAAAGCAAAATAACGAAAACTGAAACATAAATCAGGAGTGATATAGGGGTTTGGAAATTGTTCAAACGGCAAGTCAATATTAAGCCCAATACTGTCAGCCCCTTCATCAAAAGCACCCTTATTTGCAGCTTCCATGACGCCTGGTCCTCCTCCTGTCATCACATGCAAAGGTGGGTGGGAATTTTGTTTGGAATAACGGGCAACCATGGCAGCAAAGTCTCGAGCCTGCTGGTAATATTTCACTTTGGCAATCACACGCTTTGCAACCTTAACTTTATATTGAAGTTTTTCATCATTGGGGCTATTGTCTAGGGCATGTTTGGCTTTTTGCAACCGTAAATCTGCCCGCTGTTGCTGAATAACTCGCGTGCCTCCAAATACAACAATGGTTTTTTCTATCTTTTTTGCTTGCAACACACTCTGGACTTTAAGGTATTCCAGTTGCAAACGCATGGGTCTGGCAATATCAGAATCCATAAAGTCACTATCGACATCTGCACGTTTATAACTTTGGGAATTTAAAATAGCAAGAATGCGCTTAACGTCTTCGTCACTGGCATCATAATAAGATTTTATCGTATTTGAAATATTAGTCATATTTTCCTTATTGTCTTTGTAAAGTAAAAGACAAGCTATTTTAAGACAATAGTGCGTTGAATACCAAAATTAGATTAATAACTCTAAAAATGAACACTAAAATACCCACAACATCCTAATATGAGTCCAATTATGAGCTTATCAGTCCAAGATATTTTCAACCACTTGTGGAAGCAATACATTCAAATAAACGAACAAGCAGAAAAAATTCAATCCTTGCTGCAACAGCGAGGAGAAAGCGTTATCAATGACCACATAGCACTGCGCACATTTAATACACCCAAATTAAGCATGTTAAAACTTGCCAAAACCTTCCTAGATAAAGGTTACGAAGTTGCAGGAGAGTACGATTTTGTTAAGAAAAAACTTAATGCCATTCACCTACAGCACAGCACAGATATTAATTTGCCAAAAGTATTTATATCAGAACTCAAGACAGAGTTGTTTTCTGATGAACTGCAAGCAATTGTTTCAAAAATTGATGCTCAAATCACCAATCAAGAGGTAGAAAGTGAATTGTTTGTGGCATCTGGCAGAACATGGAGCCTAACATTTGAAGAATACATTGAGTTATTACGTGAGAGCGAATACGCCGCATGGACAGCGGTTTTTGGCTACCGAGCCAACCATTTTACGGTATCATTAAACCATTTAACCACTTTTTTTCATCTAGAAGACTTAAACGACTTTGTGCTTGCAAACGGATTCACATTAAATGAAGTCTCTGGCTTAATAAAAGGAACTCCAGAACAACACCTAGAACAATCCTCCACAATGGCATCCCCTGTAAGCGTAGAATTTGACAATTCTGTGCATGTGATACCTGGCTGTTTTTATGAATTTGCCAAGCGTTACCCATTGCCAGACTCAGGAAAGTTGTATCAAGGATTTATCGCGGCATCGGCTGATAAAATATTTGAAAGCACCAATAATTAGAGACCTCTGTGTTACTTTCAAATGTTACTTGAATTTTAAGACAGTATCTTGCCCACTTCCATGTGGGTTTACATGAAAATCCTTTCCTGAAGGATTTTTGACCAAAATATTTCATTATTCTCGTCAAATAGCGAGCTATTCTCCTCAAAAATACTTCTGGAGAGTATTTTTACGTAAGCCGCTTAGCGGTAAGATACTGTCATAAAAATCCAGCATTATTTCGATGTTTTTCAAAATATAATCATCCCTTGGGGCCAGCCCCAACCCCCGAAGTATTTGTAAAACCAAAGCAAGTATCCTATAATTGTATTATG
>JALSLV010000004.1 GCA_026988115.1 Lysobacterales bacterium
ACATAGTCACGATAAAGATATATTTTTTGATTGGTAATTGCAAGCATAAGTTTCCTCGATAGTAAATCTGAGAATTGTGCCTTTTTTGATTGAATATTTATAGAGTGTGCTTTGGTTGACGCTTACAGATTACGTACTAATTTACGCCTTTATCGTGTGATAATTACATGTATTAATACACGTATATATCAGGTTATATGTGTATTTTATGAAGTTATTGGTCGGGTGAGAGCAAAAAAACGTTAAATAATCCAAGAGTTGTAGGGTGGGCCATGCCCACCGAGCAGTATTTCAGTGAATGCAAATAATCCAGTTTTGTTTACACCCTCTTAAAGCTCATTATTTTCAGCAAAAGCATCCCAATTATTATCGAGCAACTGGATTCCTGCTCTCGCTTTAGCTCGGCTGGAATGACAAGGGGTGTTTAATTTATACTTAAACCTGAAAAACATCGGTTAAAACCAACAATCCAAAAAAATCAAATCCTTCGACTCCTTCGATTTATCATGTGAAAAATTCAAGATAGCGGGGTTCGGACTTTAGTCCGTCTTTTTTAAAGCAAACGGGACTAAAGTCCCTGCCCCTGATGGCATTTGTCAAATACGCAGGGTATTCTTGTGTGTTTGTATAAATTTGAATAATTCAATAATATTTCTTGGTAAGTGGCATTTATCCCACCCAAAACTAAACACAAACCTAAAAAGCGTCGGTTAAAACCGACAATCCAAAAAAATCAAATCCTTCGATTATTAGAGGATATTGGTAAGTTGGATTTATCCCACTCAAACTAAACACAAATCTACCAGAAAATTATAACCATTTGTTCTTACCGATTGGGTGTCCCTATAGACAGTTAACCCACAGTGATCCGTGGTGCTTTTCATCTGATTTGTTCATGTTTAATTCAAAACTTCCAACCCACCAAAATACGGTTGCAGAACTTTTGGCACTCGGATTGTGCCGTCTTGGTTTTGGTAATTTTCCATTACGGCGATTAAACAACGCCCAACAGCCAGTCCTGAGCCGTTTAATGTGTGAACCAGTTGCGGTTTCTTTTCGTTTTCATCGCGATAACGGGTTTTCATGCGACGGGCTTGGAAATCAGTACAATTTGAGCAGGATGATATTTCGCGGTATTGGTCTTCTCCGGGTAGCCACACTTCGATGTCGTAGGTTTTTGCTGCGCCAAATCCCATATCACCTGTACATAGCACAATGGTTCTAAAAGGAATTTCTAAGGCTTTAAGAATACCCTCAGCACAAGCAGTCATGTCTTCTAGTGCTTGGTTTGAATCCTGTGGGTGAACGATTTGCACCATTTCTACTTTTTCAAACTGGTGTTGACGAATCATTCCACGCGTGTCTTTGCCGTAACTGCCAGCTTCTTTGCGAAAACACGGCGTGTGAGCCGTCATTTTTACTGGTAAATCTCTTTTGGCTATAATGGTGTTGGCATAAAGGTTGGTTAATGGCACTTCAGCCGTTGGAATAAGGTATTTTTCATCGGTGGTGATGAAAGCATCATCGGCAAATTTAGGTAACTGTCCACTGCCTGTCATGGTCGCTTCATTGACCAAAAATGGCACATAATGTTCGGTGTAGCCATTTTGACTGGTGTGGGTATCGAGCATAAATTGTGCCAACACACGTTGTAATTTTGCAATGGTTCCTGATAATACAGTAAAACGAGAACCGGATAATTTAGCGGCACTTTCTGAATTCAACCAACCATTTTTCACCCCTAAATCGACATGATCTTTGGGTTCAAAATCAAATGCAGTGGGTTCTCCCCATTTGCGCACTTCGACATTATCCTCTTCGTCTTTTCCAAGAGGTACATCATCCATGGCAAGGTTTGGCATGTACATGGTGAGTTTTTGCACTTCTTTTTGAATTTCTTCAAACTTGGCTTTTGCTTCGTCCAATTGCACTCCAATGGCTTTAACTTCATCCATTAATGGAGCAATGTCCTCGCCTTTGGCTTTGGCTTGTCCTATCGACTTGGATTTGACCGTTCTATGGTTTTGTAATTGTTCTTGTAAAATTTGGTAGTGTTTGCGGTTTTTTTCTAATTCATTCCATGCTTCCACATCCAGTTGGTAGCCACGTGTGGCGAGTTTTTGGGCGGTTGCTTCGATATCGTTTCTGAGTATTTGAGGATCTAACATTTTTAATCTTTCACTTGAGTTTAATTACAATCGCTTATTGTAACTTTTTGTGAAAGATTTGTTGAGTTGTTTAGTGGCTTTCTTCTTTATTTTTTTGATAAATAAATGGATTTTCACCGTTGTTTGATAATTTATCAATTAATTGTTTGTGTGCTTGCAATTCTTCATCGTTGGCTTTAACCACACATAAAGGCGGTAAGTTGCTTAAGTCTAAGGATAAACCCGCTGCAGAATTATCATTGCCAGCATCCAAATTTAATTTTGTTTGACCTCCTGTCATCATTAGGTAAACTTCTGCTAAAATTTCCGAATCCAATAATGCGCCATGCAAGGTGCGGTGATCATTAATAATGCCATAACGACGACATAAAGCATCGAGGTTATTTTTTGCTCCAGGGTGTTTATTGCGGGCATAGTCTAACGAGTCGGTAATAGTGCAGAGCTCTTCTATTTTGATTTTTTTACCGCATAAAGCAAATTCGTGATTGATAAAGCCAACATCAAATGGCGCATTATGAATCACCAATTCAGCGCCTTTTACGTAATCGATAAATTCATCAACAATGCGTTCAAAAGGAGGTTTATCGGCAAGAAACTGGGTGGTGATGCCATGAACTTCTAAAGCACCCGGTTCACTGTCTCGTTTGGGGTTAATGTATTGTTGGTAAGTTGAACCCGTTATTTCACGGTTAATAACTTCCACCGCGCCAATTTCCAAGATGCGGTTTCCTTGAGCGACTGAGATACCAGTGGTCTCGGTATCGAGCATAATAAGTCTGTCTGAATTGTGTTTCATTTAGGCAATAAACTCTTCATTCTTTCGGCTTCCATTCGTGCTAGTTGATCGACTCGTTCATTTTCATCATGACCACTGTGTCCTTTGACCCAATGCCAATTAATACTATGAGATTCTGCTGCTTTATCTAACTCTTGCCACAGTTCTTTGTTTAACACTGGTTTCTTGTCTGATTTTTTCCAACCACGTTTTTTCCAACCATCCAACCATTTGGTATACCCATCCAACACATATTTGGAATCAGTATATAGTTCTATTGGGCACGCTTTTGTTAAGGCTTTTAATCCTTCAATAACTGCCATTAATTCCATTTGGTTGTTGGTTGTATCAAATTGTCCACCGCTGAACATTTTTTCTGTGCCTTTATAACGCAACAAAGCAGCCCAACCGCCAGGACCTGGATTTTGTAGGCATGAACCATCAGTAAACATTTGGACTAGAGCTTTTGACATAGACGAAACAGTAATAAAAATGACATTATACGTTTTTAAAAAAACATAACCATATTTTACACAATAAAAAACCTGATAGGTTAAACGCCTATCAGGTTTTGTTTTTCAAGGTTAACTAATTTTAACCAAATATTCCATTTGGATTAGCCGCCAACAAAGGAGCAATCACTAATGAAACAATTGCCATAACATTAATCAAAATATTCATGGCAGGACCTGAGGTATCTTTGAATGGATCACCAACAGTATCACCAACAACAACCGCTGCATGTGTGTCTGTGCCTTTACCGCCAAAGTTGCCTTTTTCGACATACTTTTTAGCGTTATCCCAAGCACCACCAGCATTTGCCATCATCAATGCCATCAATACACAGGTAATTAATGCGCCACCTAACATGCCACCAAGAGCTGCTGCTCCCAATACGAAACCGATAACTACAGGAGAAACAATCGCCAACAAGCCCGGAGCAATCATGCGCTTTAATGCAGCTGTTGTGGCAATATCAACACATTTGTTACTATCTGGTTTGGCTGTGCCTTCCATAAGACCTGGAATTTCTTTAAACTGCCTGCGAATTTCTTTAATTAAATCAAAAGCTGCATCACCCACTGCTCGCATGGTCATGGCACTGACTAAGAAAGGAAATATTCCACCCAAAAACATCCCCATCAAGACTTTTGGATTACCAATGTCCAAAGAAAATCCTGGGTTACTTGCGGATATGGTTTCAATAAATGCGGCAATAATTGCTAAAGCGGCAAGACCAGCAGCGCCAATAGCAAAACCTTTGCCAATTGCTGCTGTGGTGTTACCTACTTCATCAAGACCATCTGTAATTGCGCGTGTTTCTGCACCAAGGCCTGCCATTTCAGCAATGCCACCAGCATTATCCGCCACAGGACCATAGGCATCAATTGCCATTGTGATTCCAACCGTTGCTAACATACCAACAGCGGCTATTCCAACACCATAGATGCCAGCACCTTCGGGTAATAACAATGAAGTAATTAAAATAATACTTGCCAAGGTGATTACGGGAATAACCACAGACTCCATGCCAATTGCTAAACCTGAAATCATTACTGTAGCAGGGCCTGTTTCTCCGCTTTTAGCCAGTGTTCGAACAGGCTTGCCACCTGTGTAATATTCTGTAACTAAGCCAATTATAATACCACCAACTGCACCGGCAACAACACTCCACCAAACATTGGCATTAATACCTAATTTATGCATAACAACGTAAGCAGCTAAGATAAACAAAATAGCAGCACCAATTGTGCCTGCTCTTAATGCGACATCAGCAGGTTTGTTTGAAAACATTTTAACAATGAAAATACCAAGAATTGAACAAATCAAACCAACAGAGGCTAAACCCAAAGGTAAAAACATAAGATTACTTTGACTACCACCAAGAGTTGTTATGGTTTCGGCTGTCATGGCCTCAGCAATGGCAATACAAGCAATCAT
>JALSLV010000005.1 GCA_026988115.1 Lysobacterales bacterium
CTGTTAGTTGATTGAATTTTATCTAACAAGGCGAGTTTTTAAAAGCCTGCCACACTCATTGTTCCGCTACGCTCCACAATGAGTGTGGCAATTATTTAACAATAACGTTGTGAAACTATACAGTTACATTCATTCTTCCAGCATCTTCTTGAGCTGGTCTTAAACCAATATTGTAATACTTGTTATCGGTAAACAATGGTGGAACATGGCAACTCGCACAATTAGGTCCATTACCACCTATTCCTGGACCTGTTTGAAACAATTCCCATCCTTGAATTTGATCCGCAGTCATTGCTGTAACATTCCCTGCCCTATATAAATCCCACGGCGTTTGATCAGAGACTAATGTTCTCTCATAGGTAGCAATTGCCATACCAATACGTGCCGCTGTAATTGTCGAATCTCCAAAAGCTTGATTAAATAATTCAGGGTAGGTTTTATGTATTGCTAATGCCTCAGACATATCAGTCGGAATATTATTGGCAATAGCTAAGGGTTGAACTGAAATAAGCTTATTAATGACTTCATCCCAAGTTCTGCCATTTTTTGCCATTTCAATATTGCTTAAAATAGGACCTACTGCCTGAGATTCCAATGCACCTCCGTGAGCAATCACAACTGACCCTTGATTTTGAGGATCCGAAAATTGAGACAATGCCCGTCCATCCCAGAACAAATCATCGGCATACATTGCGTTGATAAAACTGGGTGTATTTCTATCAGTTACCTGCACTTCAAAACCAAATCGTGCATCATCAACCCTTTGCATGTTTTCATCATAATGAACCACTCCCATTGAACCAACAACATCATCTTCAGTACCAAAGACTTCGTCAAAACCTGGATTAACAGCAGGTCTTGGATCAGTGCCTCCATTAGATGGAATATGACAAGTGCCACAAGCCATGGTATTATCACTGGATAATTGTTCATCCCAAAACAATATTTTTCCAAGAATTCTTTTACTCTCAGTGATTGGATTCTCACTGGGAACGGGTACAACAGGCATTTCTGCCATTGTGTTCACATGATAAAACAAAGAAATAGAGACAAAAACAGTAAACTTATTACTGGTCAATTTTTCTCTGAACTTGAAAAAACTAAAATCTTTATTACAATTCATTAGGTGCCCTTTTTTATATTAGATTACCCTAATATAATGAAAATACCCTATTAAACAAGCACTTTAATAAAATAAAACACTAAAATATTGGGTCTTAACAATATCTAACGTTTTAATTAACATTATTTTTACACTTGTGACTCACTATTGTCTTAATTAATCTTGCCTAACAACCCCCTTATATTAGCAAACACGCATAAAGCAACTTAATTTAAATATTTTACAAACTTTCTCTTGACATGAATTTTCATCTAAGAGATTATACTCGCAACTTTAGAAAAACTTATTAAAAGCATAAATGAATTTAATCCAAAACATTATTTTAGTCGTCATTATTATTCTTGTCCTTAATCGGTGAGAATGGCGCATAATTGGATAACCAAAAAGCCCTTCTCAAACATAAAGAGAAGGGCTTTTTTTTTAACAAGGCATTTTAGCCACCTATAGAGCAAAGAGAATATGACAATGTATTACGATAAAAACACCACTATTTATCTCAATGGACAATGGTTGAAAGCACAAGATGCAACCACTGGACTGTACCAACAATCATTCCACTATGGAAATGGCGTCTTTGAAGGCATGCGTTCTTATAAAACAGACAATGGTGCAAAAGTTCTCAAAGTTCGCGAACATTTTGAGAGACTGCTCTACTCTGCTGAAAAAATGTACATTGATTTAAAATTCAGCGTTGATGAGTTAGAAGCCATTTGTTATGAATTACTCGAAAAGAACAACATGCAAGATGCCTACATCCGTCCTTTGGTTTATACCGATGAGAATATGGGTTTGCAACCCGAAAGTCATGCCAACCTTTTTATGTGTGCATGGGATTGGGGACAATATTACGAAAAACCCGTTCGCGCCATGACTTCACCCTTTAGACGTCCTGATCCAAAGTCTTGTCATGTTGAAGCTAAAGTCACAGGACATTACACCAATTCACTGATTGCCATAAAAGATGCCAAACAAAAAGGCTTTGATGAAGCTTTATTATTAGATAACCATGGTTTTGTTGCCGAAGCCACAGGAGCTAATTTTTTCTACCAAAAAAACGACACCCTATTTACCGCACCTCGTGGCAATATCTTACCTGGTATAACACGTTCAGTAATTATCGACTTAGCTAAACAAAATGGCATCAAAGTTGAAGAAACACACTTTACTCCCGATGACGTTTATAACGCGGATGGTGCTTTTTTTACGGGCACTGCTGTTGAAATAAATCCGATTGAATCCTTGGATAATAAAAAATTCACAAAACAGTGGCAAGAAACATTTGGTCACAAACTGCAACAACAATTTAACCACTACGCGCGCACTTAAAGGACAAAAATTTCATGAGCAACGATAAACTCAATAGATTTTCACAAGCAGTTACACAAGATGATACACAACCTGCTGCAAAAGCAATGCTGCATGCAATAGGCATGAGTCATGAAGATTTAAATAATCCATTAGTTGGAATTGCTAGCACAGGTTATGATGGCAATCCATGCAATATGCACCTCAATGATTTAGCTTCACACATTAAGGAGTCTGTTAATGACAAACAACTCAACGGCTTGATATTTAACACGATTGGCATTTCTGATGGCATTTCGATGGGAACAGAAGGCATGCGCTTTTCTTTGCCATCGCGTGATCTCATTGCTGACTCAATAGAAATGGTCACTTGTGGCATGAGCTACGATGCTAATATTTCCATTGTCGGTTGCGACAAAAACATGCCAGGCGCACTGATGGCAATGTTGCGATTTAATCGCCCTTCGATTCTTTTTTACGGTGGAACAATCGCGGCAGGCTGTCATGATGGCAAAAAACTTGATGTTGTCTCTGCCTTTGAAGCGTGGGGCGAAAAAGTAGCTGGCACAATGGATGAAGAAACCTTTGACGAAATTGTATCCAAAGCCTGTCCTTCAGCTGGCGCTTGTGGTGGCATGTACACAGCCAACACCATGGCATCGGCCATTGAAGCCATGGGAATGAGTTTTCCTTACAATTCATCCAATCCCGCTATCAGCCAACAAAAATTGGATGAATGCAATAAGATTGGAGGTCAAATTGAACAACTCTTGAAATCTGATTTAAAGCCACGTGATATTGTCACCAAACAGTCAATGGAAAATGCCTTTAGATTAGTCACTGTTTTGGGTGGTTCGACTAATGCGGTATTGCATTTTTTAGCCATAGCCGATGCTGCTGGCATTGATTTTGGCATTAAAGATTTTCAAAAAATCAGCGACAACACGCCTTTTTTAGCCAACCTCAAACCCAGTGGTAAATACCTTATGGAAGACCTTCACGAAGTGGGTGGTGTTCCTGCGGTTATGAAATACATGCTAGAAAACGACATGCTTCATGGTGAATGCATGACCATCACAGGCAAAACCATAGCAGAAAATTTATCACAAGTTAAATCCTTATCCCCGATTCAAGATGTCATCATGCCATTGGAGAATCCCATTAAAGAAACGGGACATATTCGTATCTTGTTTGGAAATTTAGCCAGCGAAGGTTCGGTTGCCAAAATCACAGGTAAAGAAGGGCTTAATTTTACGGGTAAAGCCAAAGTATTTGATTCAGAGATTGCGGTCAACCAAGGCATAGCTGACGGCAAAGTTGAAAAAGGCGATGTTGTGGTGATTCGCTACGAAGGACCAAAAGGCGGACCAGGTATGCCAGAAATGCTCAAACCAACGGCAGCCATTATCGGTGCAGGACTTGGTAACGATGTGGCATTAATAACCGATGGTCGTTTTTCAGGTGGAACCCACGGCTTTGTGGTTGGGCACATCACCCCAGAGGCACAAGTTGGCGGAACCATAGCACTGGTTGAAAATGGTGATGAAATTACCATTGATGCCACCACAAATGAGCTAACTTTACACGTCAGTGATGACGAACTAAAGGCAAGAAAACAAAACTGGCAAGCACCAGAAATTAAATACAAACGTGGTGTTTTACGCAAATATTCACGCAACGTAACTTCCGCATCAAAGGGGTGTTTAACCGATGTTTAAAGCAGAAAGCAACTCAATTAAATCAATAATCAACAAAAATTGGCAACAAATACACGATGAACAACCAGCCGACGAAGCCGTAAAAATGCTCGGTTCTGAGGCATTAGTCAGAAGTCTTATGGCTGAAAATGTGGAAATTATGTTTGGTTATCCAGGCGGTGCTATTATGCCAACCTATGATGTATTGCATCAGTTCCAAAAAGAAATTAAACACGTGTTGGTTCGCCATGAACAAGGTGCAATTTTAGCTGCTCAAGGTTATGCGCGTGCCAGTGGTCGTGTTGGTGTCTGTATCGCCACCTCAGGGCCAGGTGCGACCAATTTAATCACGGGTATCGCCGATGCACAGATTGATTCAACACCATTGGTTTGTATTACTGGACAAGTTCATAAGGATTTATTGGGAACTGATGCTTTTCAAGAAACTGACATTATTGACATATCCATGCCAATCACAAAATGGAACTACAAAATAACTGAAGCCAGAGAAATCCCGCAAGTTATGGCACGGGCCTTTTTTATTGCCAAATCAGGACGTCCTGGACCTGTTTTAATTGATATAACTAAAAATGCGCAGATGGATTTTTTGGAATTCAGTTACAAAAAATGCTTGCACTTTAACAGCTACCTCCCCGAACCAACACCAAAAGAACAATCCATAAAAGACGCAGCCGATTTGATAAATGCGGCACAAAAACCTTTAGTCGTATTTGGACAGGGCGTTATACTTGGCGAAGCGGAAAACGAATTCAAAGCCTTTTTAGAAAAAAGTGGTATTCCTGCTGCTGCCACCATAATGGGCTTATCTGCCATCAATAATGACCACCAAAACCATGTTGGCATGGTCGGAATGCATGGCAACTACGCACCTAACTTATTGACCAATCAATGCGACCTACTCATTGCCATTGGTATGCGATTTGATGATCGGGTTACAGGCACACTCAACACCTATGCCCAACAAGCCAAAATCATCCACCTTGAAATTGATAACAGCGAAATAAACAAAAATGTTCGCGTTAATGTTCCTGTCCTTGGCAATGTTAAGTACACCTTGCCACAAATAACTGACAGAATTATCGAAAAAACGTACCCGAAGTGGCGTGAGGAATTTTCTCAATTACACAAACAAGAATACGATGCCGTCATCAAAGAAGACTTAACTCCCAGTAAACAAGCATTAACCATGTCAGAAGTTATCGACATGATTAACGACTTAACACAAAACGACGCCATTATTGTCACCGATGTGGGTCAACACCAAATGGCAGCTTGCCGCTATGCTAAATATTCACAAACCCGCTCACTGATTACCTCTGGCGGACTCGGAACAATGGGTTTTTGTATACCAGCAGCCATGGGTGCAAAATTAGCCAAACCCGAACGAACTGTTATTGGTATTGTCGGTGATGGTGGTGTGCAAATGAATATCCAAGAACTTGGTACCATCATGCAAACCCAAATTGATGTCAAAATCATCATCTTAAACAATGAATTTTTAGGCATGGTTAGACAATGGCAAGAACTGTATTTCGACAAACGCTATGCATCCACAGAAATCACCAGCCCAAACTACCAAGTACTGGCATCGGCTTATAATATTGCCTCTGCGAAAGTCTCGCAACGTGAGAAGTTAAAACACGCCTTGCAAACCATGTTAGAAACCGACGGCGCGTATTTACTCGAAGTCATGGTTGGGCAAGAAGACAACGTATTTCCAATGATATCTCCAGGCGATTCTGTATCAGACATGAGGTTAAAATAATATGCAACACAACATCAACAGCACATTTGACGACACCAAAAAAGACTACACCATGGCATTGTTTTCACGCAATCGTGCAGGAATACTCAACCGCATCACCGCTGTATTTTCACGAATAAAACTCAACATAGACAGCTTAAATGTATCCGAAACAGAAACCCATGGCGTTTACCGCTATTCGGTTCGGGTCAATACCACAGAAAAATTGGTGAGGCGCATTACTAAACAAATTGAAAAACAAGTCGATGTCTTAAAAGCCGTCTACGCAACCGATGATTTAATCGTACAGCAAGAAGTGGCATTGTACAAAATACCATCAGAGGTCATGATAGATGACATCCAAACCGAAGACATCATTCGCAAACACAATGCCAAAATACTGCGAATACATCGCGAATACACCGTGATAGAAAAAACTGGACACAAACACGAAACCCAAGCCCTATTTGATGAACTACAACCCTACGGAATTTTAGAATTTGTCCGTTCAGGTCCCATCAGCATAGGCAAAATAAATTATTAACACTTTAATTGGGGCATGGACTTTAGTCCATGAATTGTCGGCAAAAGCCAACACCCAAGAACTTAAATATTTGTCATCCTCGCGAACGCGGGGATCCAGTTCTAAATAAAACTGGATTCCCTTTTTCAAGGGAATGACAAAAGAAAACAATTAACTTAAACTTAAATAGAGAGCAATAAAATGGCAAAATTAAATTTCGGCGGCACAATGGAAGAAGTGGTAACTCGTGAAGAATACCCACTAGAAAAAGCACAAAAAAACCTAAAAGACAAAACCATAGCCGTACTTGGCTACGGCGTACAAGGTCCTGGACAAGCATTAAATCTTCGTGATAATGGCTTTAATGTTATCGTTGGACAACGTCAAGAATCTCCTTCATGGACTAAAGCAATCGATGATGGTTTTGAGCCAGGAAAATCACTCTTCCCAATTGATGAAGCCACACAAAAAGCCGACATCATCATGTATTTACTATCCGATGCTGGTCAAATTGCCGCTTGGGATACCGTTAAAGCCAACCTCAATGCAGGAGATACTTTGTATTTTTCACATGGATTTGGCGTAACATTTAACGAACAAACCTCCATCATTCCACCCAAAGACGTGGACGTGGTTTTAGTCGCCCCCAAAGGTTCTGGACGTTCACTTCGCACCTTATTCCTAGATGGCAAAGGCTTAAACTCAAGCTATGCGGTCTTCCAAGATGCCACAGGCAATGCCAAAGATACCGCTTTATCATTGGGCATTGGTGTTGGTTCGGGTTACTTATTTGAAACAGACTTCAAACGCGAAGTGTATTCGGACTTAACAGGTGAGCGTGGTATTTTAATGGGAGCCATCGCTGGAATGTTTGAGGCTCAATATAATGTGCTACGCAAACACGGACACTCACCATCTGAGGCGTTCAACGAAACAGTTGAAGAACTAACCCAAAGCTTAATGCCATTAGTTGCCGAAAATGGCATGGACTGGATGTACGCCAACACCTCAACCACAGCTCAACGCGGTGCTTTAGACTGGCGACACAAATTCCGTGACTTAAACGAGCCTTTATTTGAAGAATTATACGACAGTGTTAAAACAGGCAACGAAGCCCGCATCACCATCGAAGCCAACTCCAAACCCGATTATCGTGAAAAATTAAATGCAGAATTAAAAGAAGTCCGTGAATCAGAAATTTGGCAAACAGGCAAAACAGTCCGTGGTTTAAGACCGCAGAACTCCTAACTTCAGAAGAACTCGCTCCCATGCTCTGCATGGGAGTGGCATTCTAAATAATAGGCATTTCCATGCGGAGCGTGTGGAACGAGATAAAAATGAAACAAACCCAAAGCCCAACAATCGAAAACATAAAAGCCGCGCAAGAGCGCATCTCAGCTGTTGTACAACGCACACCTTTGCAAGAAAACTTACAGTATTCGGCAATTTATGACGCCAATATTTACCTCAAGCGTGAAGATTTACAGCAGGTGCGGTCGTATAAAATTCGTGGGGCTTATAATAAAATCTCGCAACACGATGTCAAACACGTGGTTTGTGCCAGTGCCGGTAATCATGCCCAAGGCGTAGCATACACCTGCCATAAACTGGGCATCAAAGGCACGATTTTTATGCCAATTACCACACCCAACCAAAAAATCGAACAGGTCAAAATGTTTGGGCAAAAGCAAATTGAAGTCAAACTTATTGGCGATACCTTTGATGAGACGGGAATAGCTGCCAAAAGGTTTTGCAAAGAAAACAGTTATCTCTATATTCCCCCTTTTGATGATTTAGAAATTATCGAAGGACAAGCGACCATTGCTTTGGAAATTCTTGAAAAATACAACCAACCCATTGATTACCTATTTGTGCCAATAGGTGGTGGTGGTTTAGCATCAGGAATAAGTACTGTGTTTAAACACTTATCGCCAGAAACAAAAATCATCGGTGTAGAACCCAAAAACGCAGCTTCCATGCAAGCCGCTTTTGATGCAGGTCATGCGGTAAAATTAGATAAGATTGATGGTTTTGTCGATGGTGCTGCCGTGCAACAAGTCGGCGAGCTCACTTATCTGCAATGCAAAGATAAAATAGATGATTTAATCACGGTGGATGATGGGCTGATTTGCCAAACCATATTAAACCTTTACAACAAAGATGCAATTGTGGTTGAACCAGCTGGCGCACTGGCACTTTCAGGCTTAGAACAATACGCCGATAAAATCAAAGGCAAAACGGTTGTTTGCATCTTAAGTGGCAGCAATAATGACATTACACGGATTGAAGAGATTCGCGAGAAAGCCCTACTTTATGGCGGTTTAAAACATTATTTTATGGTCAGGTTTCCACAACGTGCAGGCGCTTTAAAAGAATTTGTTGCCGATGTGTTAGGTGAGCATGATGACATCACTTATTTCCAGTACCACAAAAAGCACAACCGCGCTCATGGACCTGCCATTGTTGGCATTGAATTAAAAAATGCCAAAGACTTTGAACCACTAGTCAGACGCATGAAAGAACTGGATTTTTACAGCAATTACCTCAATGACAAACCCGAATTGTTTAGTATGATGATGTGAGATTTCAATTGTTAATCGTTAATGATTAATGATAGATTGAAAAGACAACACAGGTTCATATCGGGTAGTTGGCTTTAGTCAACACTTTTAGAAAAAGATGTTTGTCAAAACATCTAAAACACTATCGATGGGCAGAGCGCATCCTACAAAAGAATCAAGTTTATTCATTTTTTTAGAGATTTAACTAGAAAGATTGCTGTGGTGGCTAAGCTTGCCATGGTTGGGATGGTCATTCCGAGGTATTTGCTTGTATTGGCATCTAGGGAATAAAGTAATGCGGTGATAATTCCGAAGCCTGTTGCCAGTAAGGCAAAGGTTTTTTTGTTTTCACTGTTTTGCTGCTGCTTGTCACTTTTTGCTTGTTCGATTTGTTGCAGTTTTGTTGATGGTTTTGTTTTGAGGCTCAGCAATTCATGCACAAGATGCGGTATTTCAGCGGTTTGTTCTAGCCATGTGGGTAAATTTTTCTTAATAGTCTCCATCGCACCGTCCATGCCATAACTCTTTTTCATGATGCTTGAGAGCACAGGTTTTGAGGTTTGCCATATATCCAATTCTGGATAAAGTTGACGTCCTAGTCCTTCGATATTAAGCAAAGTCTTTTGCAATAAAATAAATTCAGGTTGTATAACTAGTTGAAATTTGCGTGCCATTTCAAAAGTCTTGAGCATCACTTCACCAAAAGAGATTTCACTGATGGGACGGGCAAAATACGGTTCGCATATTGTTCGTGTAGCGGATTCAAGTTCGTCCACACGCGTATCGGCAGGCACCCAACCTGCTTCAATATGCAATTCGGCAATGCGGCGGTAATCTTGGTTGAAAAATGCCATGAAATTATTGGCTAAATCCAACTTATGTCCTTTGGGCAGTGAACCACAGATACCAAAATCAAGTAAAATAATTTGTGGGTTCTCAGGGTTGTCGGGGTTAACAAAGATATTGCCGGGGTGCATGTCAGCGTGAAAAAAATTATCCCGAAAAACTTGAGTATAAAATAACTTTAAGCCTTTTTCAGCGAGTACTTGCAGATTAATCCCTGCTGCTTTGAGTTTGTCAAACTGACGAATAGGAATGGCATAAATTCGTTCCATCACCATAACTTTTTCTTTGCAGTATTGCCAATATATCTCGGGCACATATAAATCATCGGAGTCTTTGAAATTTTTACGTAAAACCGATGCATTTGCCGCTTCACGTTGCAAGTCCAGCTCATCATAAATCGTTTTCTCAAACTCTTCTACAATTTCAACCGGATCAACTTGCACGCCTGGGTTGCCAAATGTTCGCGCTAGTTTTGCCACCGAACGCATCAGTTCTAAATCCCTTTTGACCATTTTTTTGATACCTGGTCGAAGGACTTTTATCACCACTTCCCGACCGTCTTTTAATTCGGCGGCATGCACTTGCGCAACCGAGGCTGATGCTAACGGCGTTTCGTCGATTGAATTAAATATTTCATCCAGTGGTTGATCCAATTGTTGTTCTATAAATTCACGTGCTTCCGCCCAAGCAAAGGGTTCCACATCGTCTTGTAGTTTTGCCAGTTCTTCAGTAATTTCAGATGGAATCATATCAGGACGAGTCGATAAAACTTGCCCAAGCTTGACAAATATAGGCCCTAATTCTTCTAAGGCTTTGCGTAGTTTTTCAGGGTTATTTTTACAAGCCTTTCCTTTACTGGCAAAAGGAGATAATAAACGCAACAGGTGTATGCGCTTTTTGCTTTTCTGCTTTGGTATCAAATCCTTGACACGGTAATTGGCAAAAGTGTGTAAAATCTTGGTTAAGCGAAATAAGTTCATGTCTCTAATTTTAACACTTGAACCTTTTTTACAGAAGTTATTTAAGAATTAGTGACTATAATTCAATAAGCTGATCTTCTTCACCTTTAATTTGGTATTTTTCATAGACTTTAATTTCACTTGCAAAAACTTTGATGTTATAGAAACCAGCTGCCAACTCAACAGGTTCTCCACCGATGGTACTTTCTGCGATTAATTCACCAGACAATGAGTAAACTGAATAAGGTGTTTGCAAGGCTTTGGTCACTGATTGCTTGAGTGATTGAGAATTGTTACTGTCAAAATATTTGCCTCCACCTTGAATTGCCCATTGCTGAAATTGACTTTTTAGATTTTCATCAGCAATGGCAAATCCGACAATATTAAGGCGAATATCAATACCTGCATCGATAAGCGATTTAATAACTTCCTCTGGCTTTCCATCACAGGTTTCCTCACCATCTGTCACCAATATTACAATTTTTTTGCCTTTATTGGCTTTTAAATCAGAAGCGACTTTAGCAAGTGAAGCTGCTATTGGGGTTTTGGCCAAGTTCTTGGCATTAATGGATTGAATAATCTTATGGGCTTTTTTAGCATCCAATGGCTTAAGTGGTATAGCTAAATCTGTTCGGCAAGAGCCGGCTTGTTTGTTGCCAAATACACGCAAAGCAACGGGGGTTCCCTCAGGGATTATTTCGGTTACAGCTTTTGTTAAGACTTCTTTAGCAATGTTGATTCGGCGTTTACCATTAAGTCTTTTGAGCATAGAACCTGATGCATCGAGGATAAGTTCAATAGCTCCTGAATTGTTACTACTATCTTTTTGGGTTATTTTTAAGGTTCCTGGACCTTTGACTTTTTCAAATTTTGATTCAATTTTTATTTGGTAGTTTGCTGGTTCACGTAATTTTGCTGCTGCACGTTCAAATGCAATTTGGACTTGTGCTTTTGTAATGACTTGATGGTATTGACCATGATTAACCTGTGCCCACGATTGCATCAAATCCGTTTGCCACTCATCTTGACCTCCAAAACCATTGCCTGTAACAATACCCAATGAAAAAATACGTGGTTTGACATCTTTAAAACCGTCCCAAATCTTTTCATCTCGACTTGTTATGGCATCGGTAATCACAATAATGGCTTTTGAACCTTTTCTCTCTTTTAAGGCTTGGGTAGCTTTGTACATATAGGTTTCTGCTGCACTTGAGTCATCTTTGCGAGGGTAATTATTGAGCAAGGTTTTTAATAAATACGGTTCGCCATACCATTTATCCATGAGTAAAGGACTGCCAAAAGGTTGGAAATTCACCATGTCTCTCCCAGGGATTACACCATCGGCAAATTGTTGCAAAGCATTAAATATAATCGCATGATAAGAAGCTGTACTGCCACTGGTATCCCACACGAAGATAACATTTCGTGGTGGTTCTACTATTTTAAGGTAATAATATTCGCTGTCATTTAATGTGAAGATGTAGTAAATTTTACCCTCTTTTTCTTGCTCTTTTATCGCAGGTATTGGTTCACCCTTGCTATCCTCTAGTGTCATTAAGGTTCGAATAGTGGGCTCACCTGCCAGCTCTAAAACCAAGGTGTTTTTTCCTTTTTCAAGTTTAAATTTATACCAATCAGGTTTGTCGGCTTGTTCCAGTTGGACATACCCTATTGCTTTGTGCGATTGCGAAATATCGATGGCTGTTTGTTTACTGTTATTGTCGATATCAATTGTTTGGTTTTGACTAAAATCATGCGCAAATATTTTTTCATAAATTGCATTTTGTGAACCATCACCCCATTCACCTAAAATACTTTGGTAGTTAGCGTTCGCAGCTTGTTCAAAAACTATTATGGTTTCTGGCATATAGCGATAAGCTCTTTTTTCGATACTGCCTACATTAAATTTTAAATACCGTGCCCAAATTGGCTTATCTAGTTTTATTGTTGTTGCCTGAGTTGCAGATAAATCTACTTCGGTCACCTTTTCCCATGGTCCAATAGGACTTTGGGTGGATACCATTAGTTGTACTTTTTCAAAGGTTTTATTTTTACCCGACAATTCTGGTGGCAACCATTGGATGCTTTCAATCAGTGCAGCACGCTGGTGATGAAACCCTATTACCCATTGCACATCTTTGTCATCTATTGAACGGATATAAGTTTTTTCTTTTTTATCGGTGAGCAGACTAATGTCCCAATGACTGTTGGTTACAGGTTTTGCCCATATAACATTCCCTCCATGTTTTGGAGCCGCTATATTTATTTTTTTATCTTTCAAGCTATTACTTTGGGCAATCACTTTAAATTCACCTAGCCCCATTACACCATTGATACTATTTTCATGATTGTTATAAATGATTAAACGAGCATATTTTGCCGTTTGAGGTTTATCTAACACAAAGTATTGTTCTATACCAACTTGCTTAATTTGTGCAGTTACAGTAGAGGTAAAATTTAATCCATCCGTTGATAATTGTATAGCAATATCCTTTGGGTAGTTATTGGGAGTTATTTCCGATAAAGGATTTAGGGCAAAACCAATGACTTTAACTGAGTTTTCTCCAGCCAAATCTACCGTGACAATGTCTTTTTTAGTTTTTCTGCCACCTCGATAAAGCACCCCATAACCTGATGCTGACCTGCCATTAAACAAATAATCAAAACCTCTACCAATAGCACTTGTGTTTCGAGCAATATCTTTTGAGGTTCGTTTAGCACCAAAATTAAAACTAGCTACATTGATGCCCCCTAATAATTGTTGTGGTATATTCCAGTATATAGACGGGTTAACAGCTTGAACTTCTGATTTAGCTTGTATGACAAAAGCACCTTCAACAACATGATGGTATTCATCCATTGCTGCAATTGTTATCTTTTGATTTCTTTTTGTAAAAACATCACTGGGTATATTTATTGTAAATTCTACAGTGGTTTTGCTTTTCGCTTCAATTTGGATGATGTCTTTTGCTAATTCTATTTGCCACAAATGATGGCTAGTGTGAGATTGCAAATGAAGCTTTATCTGACTTTCGGAGTCATTACTAATGATAACTTGACCATTAATTACTTGAGCATAATCATAAAAAGCTTTAATATTTTTTGGTATGCCATTTAATTTTACTGTAATTTTATCAAGATTATCATTGTGTGTATTAACTAGTGCTTGCTTACCATTAATAACGAAACGATAATCATAGGGCATGTTAGAACTTTGTATTTTATAGTAGGATTGGGTGTTAGCAGGAATTATCACCTCTAACTTATTGGGTTTAGCGGTATCCGCCTTATCTTTTACCCACTGGTATTTAAGTTTACTTCCCTTGTTGTCATAAGGAATGATAGTATGGTTTTTTATTGAGTTATTATAAAAAGTCACTGTACTTTCTTGTTTTAATTCAGGCAATTTATACCAGTCATGATCACCATGTGTATTTGTCCTTCCTTTTATAATGCCATCTTGTGCTATAGCTGTTGCCTGAAATCTTACATCATTGGGCTCACAATCTGAGTCACATTTGAATACTGATAACCGTTGCAGTTTGATTAGATAATTAGCCACACTGGTTTGATTTCCTGCTTGAAGTTTTATCGAGTAATCGCCCATGGGATAAATCCCTTCAAATGTTACAGGTTTGCCAATTTCTGTGGTTTTTATGCCTAGATGTTTACCAAATTTATAAATTTTATACGTTATACTACCATCTATTGGTGGCGTGATTGTTAACTTAATGTGTTGTTTGTTATCAAGGTTAAAGTGGTAGTAATCTCTATCGGAGGTATTTTGTAAAATGCCTTTACGTGTCTTTTCAAAGGCTAAAAACATAGAACGAGATTCGTCGTCATTGGGTTCTATTTCAAAATTATTATCGGGTTTTCCTGTGGCAAAGGCGCGCAATAAATATTTGCCATTGCTGCCTCTAATTGCAATAACGTGTTTGCCAGGCAGCAAAAACAGATTAGATAACCTAACCCGTTTTTTGCCTTTTTCAGCTTTGAAATTTTGTATAACATTGCCTTTAGAATTGTAGATATAAATATTTTCTATGCCTTCTCCATTGGCTTGAATTGTCCATAGCTGTGGTTCTTTATCCACAGTAAAGCTATAATAATCGTATTCACTGGGCGCATCAAATGTGCCTTTGACAATATTTTTTGCATTCATAGGAGCTGCATCTTTATACCTGTCATTGGGCTCAACTTCCATGATTGCATTGCGTTTGCCTTGTGAGTTTATACTTAGTTTGTAATGTACATCAGCTTCGCCCCTTACATAAACTCCGTATTTTCCTTGAGTTAAGGCAATGTGTTTTAAAAAAATATCATCGTTGCGTTTACGGCATTGCGAGGGTCTTCCATTTGTGTTTAATAGGCATAACTCTATATTCTTTTTATCCAAATTTTGCAGTTTTATTATAAGTTTATTTGCCGACATGGCTTCATCAATGGCAAATTTGAAATAATCATATTCTTTATTTTTACTCATGCGCCCCGTGACAGAATCATTCATTTTTATAATATTAGCTCGAGCAAATTTATCATTGGGTTCTGCCTCCTCTCCTGCAATTACCTCACCAATTGCTTGTTTTTTAAGTGAGGATATAAAATAGTTACCGTTACTTTTGAGTTCAATAAAATAATCCCCTGCATCCAAACTTAGATCGGTGAATTGATAAAATCCATTGCTCAAAGAGCCTGTCTCTGCAAGCATTTTATCATTAGCATCAAATAGTGTAGCATCCACTTTATTGCCCAATGAAGCACGGCCTTTTAGTTGCCATTTCTGAGCGGATTCTTTCTCTGTAATTTTAAATTTCGCCCAAGCAGGCTGTTGTTGATAAAATAGTGTCGTTGAGTAGTTTGTACTTATTTTTGCTGGGCTTTCTTTATTTAGTTTTGCATTTGTTTTGTAGGCATTAAGCTTTTTACCTCGTGTGAATGTCAAAGTGTACGATGACGGTACAGTTGTTTTTTTGCCTTTATCTTGTTTGCGAATATCTGTTATGGTTTGTTCATCAAAACCTTCAAGTGTGTCGGTGGATATTAAACCTGATGATGGCTTGCCAGAACCAGTAAATGATAAGCCAAAATAGTATTTTCCTGGAGTAAATATTAAGTTGCTCAACTTTTCAACGCCCAAACCATTTGTCGAACTGATTGAAAGAATATTATCTACGCTTGTTATTCCCTTGCCATCTTCGGTAAAATTTAATTGCATAATATCAAGCTTTGTTAGCCTCTCAGTTATTCCTTGTAAGTGGATATTCCATTGATATAAAGATTGTGCCTCGCTTACATTCCAAAGGTATAAATCTTGATCAGATTTTTGCATTTGAGCAAGAATTTTTATCGGTGGATTAATTGAATTTGCCTGTAGTGGTTTGTTATTTGGCTCTTGCTCAAACATGGTGACATTGGCAATTACTTGAGTTGTAAGAAGACAAAAAACAATGATCAGGTGAATTTTTAGAATGTTTTTCATAGAGTTATCACAAGTTAGGTGGTGGATTAAGGTCTTTACATAAAGCTCCATTTGTATTGGGGGTTAAACCTTTGCCTGTTTTAGCTTCAATAATATAATCTGCAATATCAAAAACTGCGGATGCTGCAGTTCCAACACTTGCCCCTAATATACTGCCAAAGGAAAGCCCTGCGACATTATTGAAGTGTGCTTCAGTCAAGCAACATAGTTTTGCAACATCGTTGGTTAGACCGTTACATTTTTTTAAATTATCAAGAGCCCTAACTACAAACAAAGCATTTTGAGTAACTTGTGTCAGATACTCTACTGTACTTTGACCGCCACCATCGGCTGTCATGCCGAGAGTTTCTCCTGTAGATAAATTAACTCTCCACCAACCAGTCATCTCGAAATCATCAGGTTTATTTTCAGGTATGATAATTGTGTATCCTTGCTCCATTTCTTTTTTGATTCTAGCTAGGATATTTTTATTTTTTATATTCACTGTTTTTAAATCATCTTTTTTTAGTATTTTCATCGCAATATTTTGCTTTAGAGCAGCACTTTGAATTTGCAAAGTATCTAAACTCTCTTGTTTTAGGTTTAAAAATCTAGATGGTAACCACTCACTAGCGGTTTCCCAAATACCTGTTGCAAAAGCAGATTGTGTTGAGGCAAATATTTTATTATCTTTCTTGATAAGATGGTTTTTACGGTTGCTTATAATATCAACCGCAATAAAAGCAGTTGCTGCATCAACATAACCGCGTTTTATGCCGATTAAATTGGCATGAGCATTGTATTTTATAATGGATTTGTTTTTATCAGGTTGATTTTCCATTAGACGGTTTTGTACCAACAGTTCAAAATTACTTTTGATGGTTAAGTCTTTTTTCGAAATTGTGGTTTTTTCATCCGGATTATAGACTTTTTTTGCAGAAGTTTTTAACAAGGGCATTGAGTCTTCAATCAAATTTATATAGGTATGTGCTAAGTAAGCCAGTGGTTGTTGCCCACTGCTGGCTAATAAATGGTACTCACCCATTAAAGCCAGTTTTGCTTTTTTATTACTTAATTTTGTTACTTTAAAATTATCCGTTTCATACAGGTATCTTTTTTGCACAAATTCTAAACCATCTGGTGCTATAAAGGTAAATTGCAACCATTGTGCGGTGAGTTGCATGAGCGTTTCAGATTTATCTTTGCCATCAACACCTCCGATTGCTGCCTCTAATTTATTGCCCACTGTTTGGAACAAAGCCCCTTGACCCAAATTGTCTTGCTGCATTGCAAATGCATCAATGATTCTTCCTTTCATATCAAAGACTTTATCACCTATAGAATTGCCGTTTAATGTAGGTGTAAAATAATGAGAATTAGAAACGACTTCATCAAAACTGTTACCAATTTTTGCAGCAGATGGCATATTAGTATAAGTGAGAGTCATATTATTAAGATTTGCAACAGGTCTTATCCATGGTTTCATTAAACTATGCGTGGTTAATTTATCACCAATTCGTTGCTGAATAAAAGATTCGACTTTAAGTTGATGCAAATATTTTTCTGGAATTGTGTCTTTTATATAGGCAAGGGGTTTTACCTTTAAATTAGTTCCTTTTTTCATTGCTGGATGAGTATTTTGCCATTCTTGTGATTCTCCCATGCGGAATTGCACCCAAAAATAGTCTTTACTTTGTTGCACTAATTTAGCGGTGAGGTCTTTTTCTTCAAACTTTATATTATTTGCTTGTAATAATTGTTCTAAATTACTTTTGCTTTGTGCATAGCGTTTAAATGTTTGTGTGTTTTTCCAGTTGATTTGTTGCGGTTTGTTGTGAGTAAATTTGGCTAAAGCTTTATGGTAATCATCTCCATTACCAATAGCGGAGGGTAATTTTGCATTGCCTAGTGATAAAACCAAGTCTAATGCTTCTTTATCAGTCAATTGCCCATTGACTATTCGTGTTTCAAAACCTGCATCACCAAGTAGTTTTACCAACAACACACTTTGATCCAGAGCATTACCAGATCTTGAGTTAAGTGTTCCGTGAACCCCTCGCAACAAACCAACATAAGGTTGGAAAGTGAATTTTTCTTGCACAAAAGCACTGATTTTTTCCGCATCAAATTCGTATTTAATAATAATTTCTTCATCATCAAATATGGACTTATCTAATGTGCTTTTCAGGTTGATTATTTTTTGTTGGTAACGCTGAATGTTTTGTTCTATTTCGTTGTAGCCAATCTGCTGTGAACTAACAGCAGAAGTAACAGTTAAAAGTGCACTTATAATCCAAAAATATTTCATAATCTCGCTCAAATGAGTTCTTGTTACTTAGTATATACGAGATTTAGGTTCTAACAGTGCCAATTATTTAAAAAAAAACAACCATTTTACTTAATTACATTACCATTTTTTAATGCTTTAATCTGTTGTTCTAATCGAGCGGTATCGGCTTTTAAATCATCGACTTCGTCTAAAAAGTCTTCCATTTCGCTGGGTGAAATTAAATCACGAGATTCTTCAACGAGGTATTCACTGGTATTTGAAATGAGTGAATTTTTGAATTTTTTACCAAAATCAAGCAGGCCTTTGGCTATATTAGATACCCGTACACCCATGCCATCACCAAGTAAATCACACCACGCTTCTTCCCAATCGGGTTGCAAATTTTTGAGCCATTTAGCAAAGAATTGTCCAGTGCTAGCATCTCCATTTATTTGAACACTTTTGATACCAGTGATGGGTTCTGCCGCATTCATGGAAAACAATGCCAATGGGGTTCCTTTGATTGTCGTATCGACTTCATCATTGCAATATTTTAGCAGCATTACTTTTTTATCTTGTATTTTAATATAGAAAATGAAAGGTGTTTTATCAAGTTCAACCTTTATGACTTTATTTTCAAATGCTTCTAACTTTTTGACTGATGCAATATCATAAGACAAGCTTTTGTTCATGGCTGAATTGATGGTGTCTAAAAATACATCTTCAAACCAATTGTTTTGTTTTGTTTCGACTTGTTCTGTTGCTGTGTTCATGTTTTATAACCAGTGTGTATGGCGACGATTCCGCCACTCATGTTTTCGACTTTGCATAATTCAAATCCTGCTTTCTCAAACATGGCTTTGAGTTTTGCTTGGTTTGGGTGCTTGCGAATAGACTCGGCTAAATATTGGTAAGAATCGCGGTCTTTGGCAACAATTTCACCAATTTCTGGCAATATTTTAAACGAGTAAAAGTCGTATATTTTTGCTAAAAATTTCAAATTAACTTCGGTAAATTCTAACACCATTAACTTTCCACCAGGTTTCAAAACACGGTTCATGTCATTGAGGGCTTTTTGTTGGTCGGTTACATTGCGCAAACCAAATGCCATGGTGATTAAATCAAAAGTATCGTCTTCAAAGGGCAATTCTTCGGCATTCATCTGTTGTGTGGTGACTAATCCATATAAACCGGAATCTATCAAACGTTCCTTACCAACATCTAACATGCCTTGGTTAATATCGCCAACAATAATATGCCCTTTATCAGTGACTTTTGGTGCGAGTAATTTTGCAATATCGCCTGTACCACCAGCTAGATCCAATACCTGAGCACCCGCTTCCACTCCACAAGTGAGTGAAAAATGGCGTTTCCATAAACGGTGAACACCCATGGACATAAAATCATTCATGATGTCGTACTTGGCTGCTACTGAAGTAAAGACTTCGCCGACCATTTTTTCTTTTTCTTCTTTGGCAACAGTTTTGTAACCAAAATGTGTTGTTTCTTGAGCTGCTTTAGTCATGTTTATTCTTCTTCAACTTCGTTGTCGTTATGGAATTGTTCTCGTTTTATTTTAATCAAGGCAGAAATATCCAAATCACCATCGCCTGCTTCTATTAATTCGGCGTATTCTTTTATGCCTCGATTAACAATTTGTGATTGTTCATTTATGTCATTTAAGGAGTCTTGAATAATTTTCAAGTCTTTATGCAATAAAGACAGTTTAAAGCCTTTAGCAAACTCATTTTTTGTCATGGTCAACCCACGTTTTTCTAAAAACCAGTTGCCCGCAGCTCCTGCGGATAACACCTCAATCACTTTTGCCATGGGAAGCTTGCACTTTTCGGCATAGGCTAATGCCTCTGTCACGGCTTGCGCCACCCCCGCTACCAGTACTTGGTTCACTGCTTTTGTTGCCTGTCCTTGACCGACCTTACCCATGTATGTCACTTGTGACCCAATGGAATGAAACAAATCATCAGCGCGTTTATAAGTGGCTAAATCGGCTCCAACCATCACGGATAAAGTGCCTTTTTTAGCCCCTTCAACCCCGCCAGAAACAGGTGCATCCATAAAACCTATAGCTAATTTTGACAAGTCCTCTGCCAATTGTTTTGCTGTGCTAGCACAGACTGTTGAACAATCTATCACAACCGAACCGGGTTTCAACCAACCTTTAAATTCTTCAACAATAGTAATTAAATCTTCATCTGCCGAAACACATGTCAAAACACAATCAGCTTGTGCAAACATGTGTTCATCGTCTTCAAAATCATCAAGATTCAACTCTGATGACAAGCCAGTTGCTATGCCTTGTGTGCGATTTTTTACACCCAACAACAAATCATGTTGGTGTAAATTACGTCCGATTGGTCGTCCCATTGCTCCCAAGCCATAAACGATTACTTGACTTAATTTTGGTAAATTTTCAGACATTTTAATTACATCTCTTTTATTATTTGGGACATTATAACTTTTTTTTGAGTCATTTATGCAAATCTTAGGGGTTATTGGTAGGTTCTTGATGTCCCTGTCATTTCAGATGCTTCCATTATTATCATCAAAGCCTCTTTATCAATAGCCAGCACCATTTCGCGCAATTGTATAATCGACCTGACATTGATAACCACAAATATAATGTACTTATCGTAAGCACGGGAAAGATTTTGACCTTGAACAATTGTGCCATCACGGCCAAATTTTTCTCGAATCGCCATGGCTATTTCATCCGTTTTTTCAGATACTATATTGACCAACTTATCGGATATACTTCCAGTAACAATTTTATTAATCACAATTGTCGCGACATAGATGGTAATAATACTCCACAAAACTCCTTCAAAATTCTTAAAAATTATGCCTACACTGATAATAATAATTGCATCTAACATTAAAATAACATTGCCTGGTTTTAAGCGAGTTTTACTGGCAATAATTCGTGCAATAATGGTTGTTCCACCTGCGGAAGCATTTGATTTAAGCACCAACCCAATACCAACTCCGACCAAAACAGCACCGTATAAAGTTGATAACAACAAACTTTCAATTTTTGGGAAATCAACTAAGTAAGCGAATAAATCAACTGATAATGAGGTCATCACCATTGAATAAACCGTACGCAAGGCGAATCCCATGGTTAAGTATTTTTTACCTATCAATAATAAAGGTATATTTATCAACAACATAGCAACACCAATAGGAATGTCCGTCAAGTAATGTGCAAGCAGACCTAACCCTGGTGTGCCGCCGGTAATTATTTTGGCTGGATAGAGAAAAAACACCACACCCATTGCCAAAAATAATGAACCAATGGTGATTAACACAATATTCTTGATTTCAGTTTTATTCATTTAATTTAGGTACAAGTTAAGAACTGGGTATTATAAAGTATTTCATGGCTGTGCACTATTTTCCTGTTTCACACTTTCAATGTACCGAACAAATAATTTATACTCATTAGGGTTGTTGGCTTTAGCCAACCTTTTAAGAGCGTTGACTAAAAGTCAACAACCCAAAATAACAGTTATTTATTTAATATTTTATAACCTGTTGTATTATATAAATAAAATAAACTTACAGTGTATGAAACAGGAGTTAAGTGCACAGCCATGAAGTATTTATCAAAAGACGCTATCATAAGCGGTAAAACCCTCGGGTGATTTATTTTTTAAGGCTATTTTAGGTTTGTAATATTCTTTACTGTCCCAATAATCAAGTAAACACAGGCGGTGGGCAAACCCACCCCATAACTTATATCTGCGATAATCTGCGGACAAGATGTTATTTAATCAATCGCAATAGTCCCAACCAAAAAATCATCTTCGGCTTTTTCTAAGCGTAAACTCAAAGTTTGTCTTTTTTGATTTGATCGCCCAAAATTGGTAAAAACATCAACATACAGAGTTGTACCGCCTGTAAGTTCCGGTGAACCATTGCCGTAGAAATGGACTTTTATGGTGTAATTGCCCAATGGTGCTTTATGAAGCAAGTATTCTTCTGGGCCATAGCCGCCAGTGAAATCTTGGTGGAACATGCCACCAACTGTTGACAATGTTTTACTGTAAGTGACTTTTTCGCCGCTGGGTTCTATCACCCATAAATCAATATCAGTCATATCGCTGTCCCATGCTAAGGTGATGCGTAAGTCAACATCCAATAATTGAATTAAACGTTTGTCTATGAATGAATAATCAATGTGATACTTGTCTATTTTAGATAACATTTGATTGATTTCCATCAATACAGTGACTTCGATGCCCTGAAATCTATCCCATTTATCAGTAATGACTTTATAGAGTAACTCGATGGCTTGTTTATAATCTTGTTTAATGCTTTTAGCTTTTCCTGCATCAATGCGTTGTTGTAACGCTAAGGCAAGATCGCGGTAGGATTGTGGTTCTTCACTGCGTTCGGCTAACACTTTACTATAAGCCCAAATGCTTATATCAAATAATTCATGCTGTTTTAGTGCCATTGCCATGGTGCGTAGCAAGCGCGAATCTTGTATTTTCAACTCGGCAATATTGGATAAGACTTGTAAGGCAAAGTCTTGGTTATCATTTTTAAAAAAATAGTTTGAAGCATCAAAATAAAATGCGGGTGATTGGTGATAATCCTTTTTCAATTCGTAATAACTTATTGTTTTGTCTTTAGCTTTTTCCAAAGTTTTTAAGTAAGGCGTATCTGGATTCCACTCGCTGATTTGTACTGAAGCGTTAGTCGAGTCAACGGCTTTTTCTTTTTTCATTTCCGCTTGCATGGTTACAGGGGATGGGGATTCTGCTGCTGATTCTCCATCAACTTCAGGTACATATATTGATCCTGTCATCGTAATCCTATCTAATTCCCCCTCATCTTGCATACCTTGAGTATTAGCTCTTTGGTTTACTTTTTGAGGCTTAGGCGCAACATATTTTGGAAATTCTTTTTCCCACCATTGTTTGCGGGTTTGCCACATATTGATAACTTGAGCAATTTTATCGTGAATGGTTTTTTCTTTGTCTTTTTTACTCGCCTTGATTTGAGCAAAATAATCGCTACGCATCTTGCTTAACGACTTTGGTGGTGCGATTTTATGCTCAACGTATTGAGCTAAATCTTCTAAAACAATCAAAGAGGTAAAATCACTGACCAAATCATATTGTTGACTCAATCCGATGATACTGGCTTTGTTTTGTTTACCGTCTTTTTGCAGATAATCAAGCTGTTGCTGTGCCCAAATAAGTTCTGGCAGATTAGTTTCTAATGCCTTGCCTTTGTTAAGAGTAATTTTAATGCTATTGGAAATCTTACCGTTATAACCATAATTCAACCTTAACTCAGCTTTTTTTGAAAGTAATTGCCCACTAATTTGCCTTGGATTGTTGCTCAATGTGCGTGGCAGATCGGGCAACTTGCGAACCTTTCCTGATAAGACATCTATAGAAATCAATTGCTTATTGGGTAAAAACAGAGCCTTAACCAGTTGTTTCATATCACTTTGAGCCGTTAACTGGAGTGATTGACCATTATTCTCCTCAGCTAACATAGAAGCATAAGCTTGATTAATAGCTAATCCACTGGAAACAACATACAAAGGAGATTTAAGCTTAATCTTTTGCCTGTCATTAAAGGTATGAATACTATCAGTAAATAATAAAACGGCATCACTTTTGCCCCTTAATTTATTAAGGGCTGATAGATTGGTTGCGCCATCGTAATTAATCGCTTTAAGTGTTTGTTTTAACTCACCCCAATTAGCGTGCATAACAAAAAATGTTTTTTGTTTGGCTAGTTTGTTTCTCAACAAATACAACTCAACTTTCACGTGTTTGTTTTGATTAAAATAACTGTTGAGAAAATCAATTTCTAGCTTATGGTCTAAAACATAACGCGAGTTAGATGCATCCCAAATGAGTTTTATTGATTTAGCTGGGTTTAACCGCTCAACCTCAAATCTCGGCTCATTAATTGAATTTTGATTGATCGAAAAGTAAACTTCATTTGAATTATTTTTAGCGATGATAACATTATTACTGTTGAGTTTTGGCACTTGTATAGTCAAAGGTTTCTCTAAAGAAAAATCCTTTTTACTCACCTCAGTAATGTATGTATTATTCCATTGAGAGAATTCCAAATCATTAAATTGCTCAGATGTGATGATTGGTTTGCTTGCGGTATCAAAAGCTTGAATATTGAGTTTAAACTCCCCTACTTTCTGACCTTGTATTAATGGTATTTGGTAGCTGTATGTTTGCTTGTTTTTTCCCAAAACGGTGATATATTTAATCCGAATCTTTCGATTGGCATTGGCATTTAATGGAAAAATGCGCGTTTTAAAGACATTGCCCTGAATTTTTTCAACCAAGCCTGGATCAACGCCTTGTCTGACAATTTTCTCAAAAGTTACCCGCGCTTTGTGTTTTTCAACCGCCACACCATCAACCATAATGCCATTAACATCCAAAGCATAACCATTAAGGGTAGAATTTGCAGGAATCGGAAAGATAAAATCGGCAGATATTGTGCGATTATTGGGGTTGTGAAAGCTGATATCGATAATAGTTTGCGCTAAATTTCCATAAATCTTACTTTGCACCTTAAATTGAGCAACTTCTATGGCTTTATCGGTTTTTTTATTCGGTTTGATAATAATCGGCGGTACTGGTGGGGCAATTATTTTGGGTAAATCAGTGTTTTGGGCAGGCGAAGCAAATGATACAAACAAAACTAATATAAATAAAATAAAATTTTTCATGGCGAACTCGTGTAATTTGTTAAAGACTATAACGTAATCGAGCCAATGATGCAAAAGGGTTAATTGTATAGTTTCACAACGTTATTGTTAAATAATTGCCACACTCATTGTGGAGCGTAGCGGAACAATGAGTGTGGCAGGCTTTTAAAAACTCGCCTTGTTAGATAAAATTCAATCAACTAACAGG
>JALSLV010000006.1 GCA_026988115.1 Lysobacterales bacterium
AAATTAAGATGCAAAAACACATGACGGATATACAAAATCAACCGCAAAGAGTGATATCTTATTTTAAGCATCCTAAAATTTCTTATGCTGCATAAATTGAGCGGTAATATCTAGCAGGGTTAATATATGGTCCCTGCTCCTGCTTGTGGCCTACTTGGATTTGATTGGTATTGACCACCATAGGCTGTTATTTGACCCTCCAAGTCAAAACCATTCAACACATCATAATATACGGCTATTCTGCCACCTCCTCCTGGTGTAATGTAACTATCTGTACCATTAGCTTGAATGACTCCAACTCCTGTGAGTGTTGCAACATTCAGCCAAATAGAACCGCCACTACTTCCTCGGTAATAAGAGTTAGAAAACTCGCCATTTGCTAATATTTCTCCCGACAAATCTAATGTGCCAGTGACATTTAACTTGATAGCACCACCACCTAAAAATGAAGACCCTGCAGTCCCTAAATCACTTGGCTGTCGTAAATCCCCATAAACCGGGTTGGTGAAACCTGAACTATCGTAGAGTAATCCTGAGCCTCCATAGCTTGCTCCTGAGTTTGTTGACAGCAAATTAGAGTCATAGACATCGCTCTTGCCACTGACATCAATCTTAGATGTGGAATCTATTGTTAAATTTACCACATCTAAAGTAAACCCTGTCAATGCTTGCCGATGTGTTAAAACTCCTGTATTGGTAATATTTATACTAGTAAAACTGTGTGATACATTAAAATCTACCATGCCTCCATTTATATTTAATATACCTAAAGTTGGATTAACAACATTCAACTCTAGCGTTGAATTGCTTTGCACTTCGATACTTGTCCAACTATCATGAGTCGTATTGAGAATCACATGCATGCCATTACTTATCACATAAGGCACTGCCTCTGGTATAGTAAACTGTGCTTGATGATTAATGCTTGAATCATAAAATTGATAAGTATTATTCACCGTCAACTGTCCAATTTGCGACCACGAGCTACCATTATTCATAATTAAATTATCAATGACCAAGTCATGAGATTGTGTGATTTCTGAATGATTTGATGTTATTTGATTTAGAGTAGTTACATCACTTTGGATATCAATCTTGGCATTTATTAAAATAATAGCTTCGATAATATCTCCTGAGCTTGGTTGACCGATTGGAGTTTCACCCGTTTGTATTCCTTCATTTACTATTTGATTAACTATTCTTATTTCACCCAATGATTGGGCATTATCTTTTAGGTATATGGACCCTGCTCCTGCTTGTGGGTAACTTGGATTTGATTGGTATTGACCACCGTAGGCTGATATTTGACCCTCCAAGTCAAAACCATTCAACACATCATAATATACGGCTATTCTGCCACCTCCTCCTGGTGTTATGTAACTATCTGTACCATTAGCTTGAATGACTCCAACTCCCGTGAGTGTTGCAACATTCAGCCAAATAGAACCGCCACTACTTCCTCGGTAATAAGAGTTAGAAAACTCGCCATTTGCTAATATTTCTCCCGACAAATCTAATGTGCCAGTGACATTTAACTTGATAGCACCACCACCTAAAAATGAAGACCCTGCAGTCCCTAAATCACTTGGCTGTCGTAAATCCCCATAAACCGGGTTGGTGAAACCTGAACTATCGTAGAGTAATCCTGAGCCTCCATAGCTTGCTCCTGAGTTTGTTGACAGCAAATTAGAGTCATAGACATCGCTCTTGCCACTGACATCAATCTTAGATGTGGAATCTATTGTTAGGTTATTAACACTTATCTCTAAACCAGAAACTCCTTGAGAATGTATTAAAGTCGCTCCATTAATTAATTCTACGTCTAGGAAAGTATGAGAACCATCTATCGTTAATACAACACCATTAACGGTCAGGTCTTGATTGTCAAAACTGGAGTCTGATGCTAATATCGTAGTATCAGTGGCAATTTCAATTGAATTTACAGAAAAAACCATTGAAAGCAATATTAGGGGAAATAGTATTTTCATATGGTTCATTGTATTATTAATTCTGTTTTTGTTCATATCTAAAAAAGTCCATCATTTCATTGTTACGGTTAAATTTGGATTTGACACCCAAAACCTATTAAACTGATTATTATCTGTAAGAGTATCTGTCACTATATTCATGGCTATATAGTTTTGTTGATTATTCATGAATTCTTTTTTCTGTGCATCAACAACATGCCAACCTCCATCAAGCCAAACCTCTGACCATGTATGGTATTCGGATGCAACCAACTTTGAATCATGATTAACAACATATCCATTAACTGCTCGACTTGCGACTCCTAACGCTCTATTGATTGCTACATTTAAATATGCAAATTCAGTACAATCACCTTCTAGATTTGTCAAGGCATAAACTGCTCCTTTGTTTTTGAAACCATAACCAATATACGTCATATTATCAATTTGCCATTCATAAATTAATTTTTGAAACTTTTTAGTCGTAGGTATTCCTTTAAATTGATGGGATAATTCAATAATAGCTTCATTATTTGATTCTATTTTGGGTTGTTCTGATGTGTACAAATTGGTTTCGTTAGCAGCTCCTGCAATTACAGAAGACATCAATAACTTTGCAGTGATGCTAATACTTTTTTTCCCATAGGGCGGAATGAAACCTATATCAAACCAAATTTGTTGGTTTTCATAGCTATCTCTATGCTTAGTAAATTTTGTAGAGCTTGTAATTTCAATCAATTTTTGGCTACTACTCAAAACCAAGGGTGAATAAGTTTTAAAAACAATATTTTGCAATGGTTGCGAAGATGTATTTTGAAGAACAAATCCATATCGAATAGTCCTAGTTAAATCCCACTCAGGTTTTAGCTCTTCCTTAGAATAAAAAATAAATATACTTAAACAAAAGACAAACAATAAAAATATAAATGCAGCAAACCAAAAGCCACGTTTTTTTACATTAAACATGTCATTTTCGCTCCATCAGCTCTTTTCTTATAAGTAACTGCTCTTTGTTTTTTAATCAAAGAGTTTGTTGCTACCAGCAATTTCCCAACTTCAATCATATAAATATTATGCCCCAAACTTTCTGTCCATAAATTGTGTAGTCTTTCAAAATCATTATTTTTGTTTAAAACCAAAAGTATATTATTAATCATTTGACCGTTCGCAAACAATGAGTTTGAAAAAGCAACTGGGTTCATAAGTTTATCATTATCAATCGACAGAATATGATTAAAATACTTATTTAGCTTAGGGTTTTTAGTTGAATCTATAATTATCCAGTTTGAATTATCCTCTTTTAATAAAACATCAAGACTTGAAATATTATATTCATCTAAAGAAGGTCTTAACCCAGCTATTTTAGACTTCCAAAAATCTATACCACCATCCAGTATAGATACTGTCTTATAGTTTTTTTCTAAAAGTTTTTTTAATAAATCCTCAAGGTACCTATAATCATTACCTTTTCCAACTAGAACAACATTTTTTCCTTTGAAAATAGTGCTAGTAGTAAGTTTAAATTTTGGAATATTATAGGAATTTTTAATATGGTAGTTTTTATACTGAGTTTTTGATCGAACATCAATAACAGTATACATTTCTTTCTTTATGTTTAATTTGTAAGGAGAAATATAGAGTGAATTATTCCTACTCCATTGACTAATGGATTCACGTCCATCAATTACAGATGAAATCCTAGGGTTGTAAGCACACTGCTGAAAATTTTCAGCCCCTTTTACAATAAAAGAGAAAACTAGTATAATTAGTATACACTTCCATTTTAGGTATTTATAAATCACTTTTGACTATTTTCCTTCTAACAGGTTTCCTTCTTCAGTTGATGCAATTAATTCCTTTTTATATAATGATTACTCTAAGCACGAATTACATTAAGTAATTAGCTGAATTCAAGTTACTTAAAATAAATGAAACTATAAATTAATTCATCAAAACTTTTTTGTCAAGAACTATTAACTATCACAAAAGAAAAATAAACCCATAGGAGCCATAATCATAACTAACTCTGAACTTGGTTAATATATCCACATTTTCAGCCATTTGCGATTTTTTTTAATAATCCAGCTTTAAAAATCGTCAGCGCATGGAAAGCCTCTTGTTTTAGTTGAAAATACGTTTTTACAAATGTAGAAATACATTCTGTATGATTTTGATACAGAAATTAATATAATTTTTAATGAATTCTTCGTCATTCTAAAAACTTCATCAGTTGATCAACAGTTAAAGCGATAATGCCAAACATGAGATGACTCACAACTTTAGTATGCCCTTTTACTCGAAGCATTCTTCCATTAAATTCATCTTTCAATCGGCTATTAACTCTTTCAACAGAGCTGCGATGGTTGAGGCGAATCATTTACGAAGTCTTATAATTGGCGTTTCTTTTGGCTTTTAACTCAAGTCCTGCTTCTGATTTTTATCCTCTTTTACGCCTTATGTCTATTATCGGTACTTGTCCCAATGATTGTAAAACTAATCCGTTCAATAATGGATTTTAAATTTTGAGCTTTCGGCACTTCTTTTCCAATCAACCAATACCATAAAACCGTATCTTGGGCATTCAATAATTCATCAAAATCATTAATTTGATTATC
>JALSLV010000007.1 GCA_026988115.1 Lysobacterales bacterium
CCTGATGAATTGATGATGAAAAAAGCACAAGCCAACGTTAAAGCCCATTGGCAAGCCTCTGTGCATAAACAAAAAGCTCGACGCAAACGTTTATCCCTGATGCGTATGGCGGCAAGTTTTGTGGCATTGACGGCAGTTTTGTTGCTGGTCAAAGGCAATTTTCTGCAATCAAAACCAGTAAATATTGGCGAAGTGTTGTTTGCTCAAGGAACGGTTTCAGTCTCCACTAATCAATTGGATTGGCAGCCTCTAGGCACACAAACTGCATTGCAAACAGGGCAATGGATTAAAACCACTGATGCGAGCTTTGTCAATTTTGCCTTAAGTGACCAAAGCCAAATCAGACTGAATGCCAACACGGTTTTGCACCTTGATTCAATAAATCAAATTAATTTGCTCAAAGGCGAAATTTACCACGATGCCGATACCCAAAAATCCAATCCGTTGCTGATTAAAACCCAATTTGGCATGGTTGAACACATTGGCACCCGTTATGCGGTATCGGTCAATGACAAGGAACTTGTTATAAAAGTTCGCAATGGCTTGGTTAAACTGGCATCCGATGCAGTAGAAACCACCTTAAGCAAAGGGGAATTGTTGGAGCTTAATCAACAAGGACAATTTCAAAAAACCCAAATAACCGCTTATGATGCCCAATGGAACTGGACTAAAAAAGCCCTCAAACCCTTTGTGCTTAACCACAAGAATTTGGCAGATTTTGTCACAAATTATGCACATGAAAATGGTTTGGAGATAAACTGGAACAGGCAAGAATACAAAGCCAGGCAAGTTGAATTAGTTGGTGATTTTGCTCAATTAAGTGATGAACAACTATTAAAAACCGTGTTTTTAAGCACAAAATTTGATTTTACAATAAATCAAGGTATATTAACCATCAATCCTTAGGTTACACTTTTACAGTTAATGAATAGAAAGTTATGGTTGTTGCCCGTCTTATTCGTGGTGTGTTTAAATTCTTATGCGAAATCACAAAACCTTTCGCAATGGATAGATGACTTTAAAAAAACAGGGATTAATATTTTTTACAGCAGTGATTACGTCACTAACACTCACTTAAAAACCACGATAGACGCGAGCGAGCAATCAATTGACTCATTAAATCAATCGCTTGCCAACATGGATTTTATTCTTTTTGAAGTGGAAAAAAATAAAATATACGTTATCAAACCTCGTGCACACCAGAATTCACCTGCCAAGACTGGTTTAATTGTTGAAGTTCGTGATGCAGAGGAACAAAAAAAAATCAACCAAGTTAAAGCCAAGCTAGCAGGCGGTGAGTTACAGCTATTTACCGATGGTTTCGTGACATTTTACGATATTAATACACAAACAACTTCGGTCATTATTTCTTCGGCTGGTTATTTTCCAAAAAAAGTAGATTTAAAGCTTAATCAAGGCGATTACCAAGCTTTGCAGGTTGATTTGACTCGAAAACCCATCAGTTTAGATAGAATCATTGTCACCGCTAGCCTGTTTAATTTAACCAATCCCAATGCTTCGCAACACGCTATTTTGCGAGAAGACATTGAAAATTCGGTTTCCTTAAACAATGACCCTTTGCGTTCGGTATCGGATTTGGCAGGTAATTCGACAACCGGTTTAAGTGGACGGTACCGCACCCGTGGAGGGCATGAAAACGAATCGTTGATTTTATTTGATAATTACGTGCTTCGCAATCCTTACCATTTCAATCACTTTTTTTCACTGTATTCAACCATTAACCAAAGTGTAGTGGACAACCTTGATTTTTACACGGGTATTTTCCCCGTACAATACGGCGGTCGATTAAGTTCGGTATTATCGGCTCAAAGTGGCGATAATGTTAACAAATCTAAGCATGAAGTTGGGGCTGACTTTGTCAGCGCATATTATACCTATCGCAACCATAACCAAGATTATTCGCGACAAAGTTTAGTTTCAGTAAGAACCAGTTTAAATCTGGTTGATGAAAAACTTGTGGATGAAGGTTATCTTGACCCAGATGTTCATGATTTGTATATTAAGTTAAGCCAAGACCTCAATAGTCAGTGGCAAGCTTCTCAACATCTTTTAATGGCAAGTGATGACATCATCTTTGAGGTTGGGAAATTACCTCGCCAAGAAGATGCCGAAAAAGCCGAATCCAAACACCGTGACCTTAATATGTGGGCACAGTGGAACCAACAAACCGACACGACCAATCGCAACATCCAGATTTACTACAACACTGCATCAAAAACTCGTTTTGGATTGTTGCGTGATGTGCATTCCGATGCCAGTTTGTATGAAACCACCGATACTTCATTTTATGGCATCAAATATAATCAGACCTCAAATATTTGGGATGATTTGAGTCTTAGTTTTGGTTTTGAAACCTTTACCGAGGAAACACAAATCAGTTCAACACGTAATATTCGTCATTTTGGTCCATTTGTTGAACAACTTGGGCTGGAAAGAGACATTGATAGGCACTTTGATTTTGACAACAAGGGTTTTGCTTACAATGTGTTTTTTAATACCCGTTATCGCCTAAAAGAAAATTTTATCGTTGATTTAGGTTATCATTTTGAACGCAAAGAGTGGATAAAACACGATGTCAAAAGCCCACGCTTAAATGCCAGTTATTTTTATAATGACAGTACTGTTTTTAGACTTGGCTTAGGTCGCCACCAACAATCGCAATACATTGATGAAATCTATTTAGAAGATGAAGAACCCGAATACCATGACTTAACCTCAGCTGACATGGCTGTTTTTGAATTTAACAAAACATTCGAAAATGACATGAATCTGCGCATAGAAGTGTATAAAAAAGAATACTCGCAAACCCAACCTTATTTTGAAAATATTTTTAACGAGCTGCATATCGTGCCTGATTTGTATTTTGACCGCGTAGAAATTCAACCCGATGACAGCTACGCAACAGGAGCAGAATTTACCCTTAAAGGGCGTTATGGCGATATTAAATGGTTGGCGAATTACACTTTTTCCGACGTCGAAGATGAATTTGATGACGAATACCATTCCCGAAGCTGGGATCAGCACCACGCCTTAAAATTCAGTGTGCATATGCCGATAAAGTCTTGGTACCTCAATGTTGCCAGCAACTACCATTCGGGCTGGCCTCGAACTGAAATTGTATTGACTCAAAACGGTTACCAACTTGGGGCTCGCAATGAAGCCACGTATAAATCGCATGTAGAGGTGGATGTGAAGTTATCTAAAGACTTTAAAATTTATTCGGGAATGGCACGTGTGAGCTTTCAGGTGAATAATTTAACCAACAGTTTCAATACCTGTTGCATTAACTATTCCTTGGAAAATAATGAATTGCAAGCCGATAAACACCAATGGCTGCCATTAACTCCCAACATGAGTTTTTTATACCGCTGGGATTAATATTCTAAGTTTTTTCGATTGATTCTTTTTCGTGGTTATTCTAATTCATTAGAGTACATTAGAATAACCGATGAGTTTTGACATGAAAAAAATAATTTTAACTATCATTTTTTTAACCGCTTTAATTATCCCTTCATTTAGTTTCGCACAATCTGCTACAGTGCCGATTCAAGATGCACACACGGCACTTTGGTATAATCCCGATGAAAATGGTCACGGAATTAATGTTTACCTAATGGAAAATAACCGTATTTTGGTTTTTTGGTATGTTTTTGACAATCAAGGCAACCCATTATGGCTGCTTGGTTTAGGCACACACGATGGCACAACGGCGACTTTAGATGTTAGCATGAATCGAGGGGCGTCTTTTCCCCCAAGTTTTAATGCCTCAGATGTGATGACAACACAGTGGGGAACCTTTGAGCTCAGTTTTACGGGTTGCGATTCAGGGGTATTTAAATGGTTTCCAAATGGTAATATGGCAAATATTAGTATGGGATTCTCAGCAGGTGAAATGCCAATCACGCGCATCAATAATACCCTTGGGTTAAATTGCAATGCGACTCAAACCTCAACAATGAAATCAACCTCCTCAACATTTAACGCGGGTTACACAGCTCTTTGGTATAATCCAGATGAAAGTGGTCATGGCATCAATGTTTATATGTTAGATAATAACAGAATGGTGGTTTTTTGGTATGTCTATGACGCTGAGGGTCATCCAATTTGGTTGATTGGTAATGGAACGCATGATGGCATTCGAGCGCATTTAGATGTTCAAATTGGCAATGGCGCTCACTTCCCTCCAAATTTTAATAGCAATGATGCCGTATTTGATAACTGGGGCACCTTTGATTTGGAATTTTCAGACTGCAACGCGGGCACTTTTTCTTGGACGCCTGTAACGGGCAATGGCTATACCAGTGGTCAGATGCCAGTGGTTCGTCTAACCAATACATCAGGATTGAGCTGCAGCAATTATTCACCTGTTACCAATGCCGTTGTGCAACAGCCTTTTGATGGCAATAGCAGTTATAAGGTATTAGCTGCCAATGATTTGGGTATGCATTGTGCCGATATA
>JALSLV010000008.1 GCA_026988115.1 Lysobacterales bacterium
AAAATTAAGATGCAAAAACACATGACGGATATACAAAATCAACCGCAAAGAGTGATATCTTATTTTAAGCATCCTAAAATTTCTTATGCTGCATAAATTGAGCGGTAATATCTAGCAGGGTTAATACATAGGATACTAACAAAAACTAAGGTCACCTTATTGGCGATGAAGCTTTTTATTGTTCCATCACGCTAGTTAAAACTATGCACTTTAGTGCAAGACTTTAGTTGCTACACATTTCATATAGCCATGAATTCCAATAAGGATTTTGTCATTCCAGCCGAGCCTAAGCGAGAGCAGGAATCCAGCTACTCGATAATCATAAGGATTATACTATTGTTAATATCGAGTTCTAAATACTAGATCCCCGCATTCGCGAGGATGACAAAGGACTTTTAGTCCTTTTAATCAACCTATGGACTTTCAGTCCATAGTCGTTGAGTAGTTTTCTAGGTGTATTAATGAGTTGTGTTGTAACCGTGTTTCATTATAGGGGTTTGGGTTTAAAGATTTCGGTCGATTAAGCCCATTTTTGAAGCTTCCATTGTTGCCTCTGAACGTGAATTAATACCCAACTTTAAATAAATTTCTTTGACGTAGCCATAACAGGTGGATTTTTTTATTTCGAGTAAATCAGCCACTTGAGGAACTTTTATGCCTTTGGCAATAAGGGTAAGCACCTCTTTTTCTCGATTGGTTAACTTACATTTAGGTTGTTGAGGGTTGAAAAAATGAAGTAACTTGTTAGCAATAGCTGGGGATATTGGCAATTGCCCATTTTCGATATTAATCAACATTTGAGCGAGTTGATCTTTGTCTTTATCTTTTAAAATATACCCACGAGCACCTTTTCGTAGTGCACTAAAGACATGTTGATCATCATCAAATATTGTCGTCATTACAATCATCGTGGCTGTATTGTTTTGGGTTAAATAGTCAACCACATCTAGTCCACTGCCATCAGGCAAACCTATATCAATCAATGCCAAATCAAATGATTGAGACTTTACTGCTTCAAGTGCCGAGCATAAGTCCATGACTTTTGTTATTTGTGGTTGAGAATAAGCTAAGTTAACTGATTGTTCTAGCCATTGCATGACTGCAGCGATATCCTCAATAATTAAGATGTTATTCATTGCCATAATAATAAATTAATGTAAATTTTGTACCATTGGTGTCTCTTTTTTTCCAGTTTACCTCAGCATTAATTGATTGTGCTCTTTTTTGAATGGTTTTCAAACCTTTGCCGTGTTTTTTATTGGCGTTAAAACCAACGCCATTGTCTTCAAGTATCAGGGATAAGCAGTTGTCAGTGGATGCAATGAACAAATTCACTTTTGTTGCGTGCGCATGTTTAATAATATTACTCGTCGCCTCACGCATAATACGAGACAAAATACTGGGAATATTTGCTGCCAATTTATGGAGGTCTGTCGCATCAAAGTGGTCATTAAATTTTATATCAAGGGCATGTAATCGTGTGCGAATTTCCTGTGAAATTTCTTCAGCCAGTTGTTTGGTATTGCATTGAATATTTAGGGTTGAGGCAACGGCTTGGCGAATATCGCTTAACACTTCTTTAGCAAGGCTTTTGGTTTTATCAGATTCGGAGTTATAAATGAGTTCCAGCAACTTGGCACCAACATCATCGTGGAGGTTGGCATAGATGCGCGAGCGCTCTTGTTCTTTTGCTTGAGTGATAATGTGCCCCGAGTCAATAACTTTGGGATACGCAGGTTTTGCTAATACAACGAACAATAAAGCCAGCAGACTTAGGGTTAATATTAGTGTTAGTGGAATGGAAACAAAAAGGCTTGTTATTTGCACCAGAAAAATAAGGGCGATGAAAACGATTGTTTTTTTTGCGGGTGGTTTTTTGTAAACAACTAAAAACAAAACAGCTAGGGTAATAAGGACATTAATAAAAGTATTAAGGTGATAGAGCAATTCCACATTCATCTTTTATTTCTTAACCCGGCTCGTAAGGCTTCTTCGGTTTTATACCTTATCTGTCTTGAATTTTTTAGTACGGGCCGGGTTCTTACTTTTTTGATTGTTGCTTAACGTAAAATCGAACCTTGTCCGTCGTTTTTAAGACCTTTCGACTGTGTGCGTTGATGAGTTGTGCGTAAATAAAATGCTCCCCCCTCTCCACATCAGCTATGAGTTGCGTATTGGATTTAACGCGACCATGAGGCTTGCCATCGAGGAAAAATTTAATGCGGTATTGTCTTGGAATTTTGCCTTCAATATTGACACTGGCAGTCACGTTTCCGCCCGTACCCCAAAGCGACTCATCTTGTTCGGGTTTTGAGATGGCAAGGTTGTCGTAATTAAATGCGGTAACTTTTTTATCCTTACTAATTGTTTTCCAACTTTTACGTGATTGTGTTTTGTTTGATTCAACCACTGTAATTTTATCGGTTTTCACTTCAGATGAATTTTCATCTGGCTTGACATCAGTGTAGTGTATACTGCCATCAGGGGCAGTATACTTGTATATTTTACCTGCAACTGCCACAAAAGTAGTGCTTAAGGTCAGTGCAATTAGAAGTGTTTTTTTCATATTAGTCAGAAAATAATAAACTTTCTCTGTTATACAGTTTTATTGCTAAAAGTGCAAGCAACAAACCAACAAATAGTGAACCAACGGCTACGGCTATAAACCACAATAGACTCACAGGCTCTCCTCTTAGAATTTGATTTATTGCTAAGTTTTGACCTAAAATAGGGACAAACATCATCCATAATTTTTCTTTAACTGGAACCATCATTAATATAATGCTCGGTATCATTGGAATAAAAATCAACAAACTCACGTAGGTTTGTGCTTCTTTAAAGGATTTACTAAAAGTTGCTATGATGGTTTGTAAAGAAGCCGCCATAATGGACAAAGGCGCCAGTAAAAAGGCAAAAAGCATCATGTCCTTAATGCCAAAATTAAAGTTAATGCCCATGCTCTCAAAAGGCATAAAAGGCAGAGTAAATTTAAAGGTTAACAAAGTGGCAAATAAAGTAATGATGCCAAAACTAATCGTTGCTAGAAGTTTCCCTGTTAACAAATAGGAACGCTTGATTGGATTAAGCAACAAGGATTCCAGTGAATTGCGTTCTTTTTCACCCGCCATAGTGTCAATAGCGAGGTACATGCTACCCATAAACAATCCCATAATGAGAAAGTAAGGCAAAAAGGCCAAGGCTTGAGCTCCTTTTGATTCGGCCGTAGAGACATCATGGTCTTCAATTGTTACGGCTTGCAATAGGGAAGGACTAATTCCGCGTAATTGTAAGCGTATCATACCAATTGAACGGGAATAACTTTTGATTAAGGACTTAATTCTTTTTTGGGTTATATTGGTCGCCCCTTTTGCTGTGGCATCGTAGTACAGCTGAATCTCTGCTGGTATTCCCGATTCAAATTTTTCTGCAAAATTCGATGGGATGACTAAAATTGCTTCTTTGTCCTTATCCAGAATGGCTTTTTTTGCATCACCAGAAAAACTGCTGACCTTAGCTCCTTGAGATTTAACAAAAGTAATAAAGCTCTTGGCATTATTGATGCCGTTCACATGCAACTCCAACTGTTTTTCTGCCTTATCTTTCATCATGCCACTAACGGCATTCATCATAACAACCAGTAAAATAGGCCCAAAAATAGCACCCATGAATATCGAAGACATGACCGTCTTTTTGTCCCTTAGGTTGTCCTTAATTTCTTTAAACATGACAGTTAATATTTGCTTATTCATGGTCTTCTCCTGCGGTTACAATATGCACAAAAGCATCTTCGAGGTTACTTTTTTCTGTTTGCTGTTGCAGTTCTAATTGCGTTCCTTGTGCTGCGATTGTTCCATCACTAACAATTAAAATTTCATCACTTACCGCTGCGACTTCTTGCATCACGTGGGATGAAAACAAGATGCATTTCCCTCGTTGTTTTTCTTTTTTAAGAAAGCGTCTAACGCCACGGGTACTCATGACGTCTAGTCCATTGGTTGGCTCATCAAGAATTATGTTTTGTGGGTCATGCACCAATGCCCGAGCAATAGCAACTTTAACGCGTTGTCCTTGAGAAAACCCATCGGTTTTGCGATCAATAAATTCATGCATACGCAAATCTTCTACCAATGCTTCTGTACGCGTTTTTATATCGGCATCACTCATGCCATGTAATTTGCCGAAATATTCAATGTTTTCACGTGCGGTTAAACGTTTATACAACCCTCTTGTATCAGGTAAAACGCCCAACAGTTTGCGCGCTTTTTCTGGGTGTTCTTTGGGATTAACCCCATCAATCAATATTTCACCTGTTTGTGGAGTTATCAATGCATAAATCATTCGCAATGTCGTGGTTTTACCCGCGCCATTGGCTCCAAGCAATGCGGTTACTTGGTGATCAGGTGCGGTAAATGTAACTTCTTTGACTGCTTTGACATCGCCAAAACTCTTGCTGACTGCTTTTACTTCTATCATTGTTTTGGCCCCATCATGTTAATAAAAAACGGTTCATAATTAAAATCACTCAAGCATTCTGTTTTCAGTTCGCCTTCAGGTTTATCGATAAACTGGGTGATGATTTTTGGCATACAACCAGCAGGAAAAACATTGTGCCCTTGCCCTTTGGCAATTAAATGCTGCGAATGCGACAAAGTTTTCATGGTGATTTCTGCAAACTCTGGCGGTGTCACAGGATCCAATTCCCCAGACAGCAATAAAAAGGGCAAATCTGAAACCACAGGTTCTTTAAAGCTGGCATCACTATTAACATGAGGCCAGACATCGCAACTCTTTTGCGTTTTTTCTAAAAAGTCTTTTCCAAAAATAGTGTTGTCGTTGGCATCTTCAATGCGATAAAAAGGCACATCTTCACCACAAACAATTGATAACTCCACATTAGTCATGCCTTCTTGTAACATGGAACCAATGGCATTTGCCTGTGCCGCAAGGGTTTCATAGTGACCATGGTTGGCTTTTGAAATCATCAAAGGCAAAAGAACCATTGTTTTTGCGGAATAAGAAAACATTCTTATGGCAATGGCGAGTGATTGCTTGCTTAAGGTGACATCTTCGTAATCACCGGTCATGAAATTTTGCAGTTTTATGACGGGTTTATTGGCTTTAACCTTTTCAAAAAGTTGCCACATTTGTTCTTCAACATCACCAAAAGCTTCACGACAGGCTTGTTGCTTTTGGCATTGTTCAAACTGTTTTCGCAAGGCATTAATGAGGTTTTTTTCATGCGATTGGGCTAAAGCTTCTTGCTGAGGCACAACGCCATCAAGAATTACTGAACGAATGGCATCAGGAAACATCTTGACATAAGTTAGGGCTTTTCGAGTGCCGTAAGAAATGCCAAGTAAATTCCACTTATCAATTGAAAGGGCTTTTCTGACTTCTTCTAAATCTTTAATGGACTCGGTGGTGGTGTAAAAACGCGTATCTGCATCGAGTTTATCCACACACTCCATCAAGGCAGGAATATACAAAGATTCGTCTTCTAACAGTTTTTCTTGTAAGGATTCATCAAAATCGCATTTTAACGGGTTAGACTTGCCCGTTCCACGTTGATCAACAAGCACCACATCGCGGTCTTTTAAAATGCCAACAAAAGCAGGATAAACACCAGCATAAGATTCAACAGCCGATTGTCCTGGTCCTCCTGCCAACATAATAACGGCGTCGGTTTTCTTTTTTATTGATTTACTGCGAATAATGGCAATATTCAAGTCAATCATGCGAGACGGGTTTTCTCGATTTTCGGCCACAGATAAAATGCCACATTCGGCTTTAACTTTGTTGGTGCTGTTTTGTGCACCAATTCTGCACTCGGTTAATTCTATGGCACAAACCTGTATGCCAAAAAACAGTGCACTGATTGAAACGGCTAGTTTTATTTTTTTCATTGTTCCCTTACTTGGTTTTTTACTCAGGGATATTATGCCAAATTTAAACAAACAAGACAGTGCTAATAGTCACTATTTAGCACATGTGCTAAAATCATTAAATTTAACAATAGTTTAATGACACATAGTATTCGATATTTTCTTCTGATAAGTTTTTTTCTAAGTCTTAATGCATGCAATAGCCAAAAAGAGGTGATAAATATTGCGGTTGCCAGTAATTTTGAAAAAACTCTAGAAGTCATTATTAAACATTTTAAGCAAAAGCATCCCGATAGTAATGTTAATATTATCTCAGGTGCTTCTGGAGTACTCACCAATCAGATCTTAAATAATGCACCCTTTGATTTGTTTTTGTCTGCAGATATTAAAAAGCCTCAAATTATTTTTAACAAAACCCCTTCACTAACTAAGCCTGTTGTTTATGCAGTAGGGCAGTTGGCGCTATGGATACCTGAGAGTAAAGAACGTAATCGTTGTATTAATGTATTGAGCAAGGTTGAAACTTTAGTTATAGCTAACTCCAAAACAGCTCCTTATGGTGCAGTTTCGGAAAAAATATTAACAAATCATGTAATTAAGATTGAAAAAACCATTCATGCTGCCAATATTGCTCAATCTTTTCTGTATACAAAAAACAAATTTGCCGAGGCTGGTTTTGTTGCCTACTCAATGCTAAAAGGCAATGATGAAGGCTGCCAACAAATTTTTCAACACCGAGAATTAAGCCAATCGATGATTTTATTAACGGATAAAGCCAAGGGCATCTACGATTTTATTCTCTCTGGAGAAATTCAGAAACTTATTGAAGAATCAGGCTATAATACGGTAAATTTAGAAAGGTCTGTTGCCAAATAAATGATGTCTATTGATTTAACTTCTTTGTGGCTTAGTTTTAAGCTTGCCACCATCACCGTGATTATACTGCTTATTGTTGGTATACCACTTGCAAAGTGGTTGGCATTTTCAAAACATAAATCGGTGCCATTTGTCACTTCAATTGTGGTGTTGCCACTGGTGTTGCCGCCAACGGTCTTGGGTTTTTATTTGTTGGGTCTTATGCGCAATGATTCGTGGTTGGGTTCTTTATTTATCCAATTAACGGACTCTCAACTTATCTTTAGTTTTACTGGGCTGGTTATTGCTTCGGTTGTCTACTCTTTGCCTTTTGTGGTGCAACCCATGGTTAATACCTTTAATAATATTGGTGAAGATACGGTTAAAACAGCACAATCCATTGGTGCCGACAAACGCACAATCTTTTGGAAAATCATCTTACCTTTATCAAAAAAAGGCATTATCTCAGCTTCCATACTAGGCTTTGTTCACACACTTGGAGAATTTGGCGTGGTGTTAATGGTCGGTGGTAATATTCCCAATCAAACCCGAGTGGTGTCAATTGAAATATTTAATCATGTTGAGAACTTGGAGCTGCAACAAGCCAATCAACTGTCATTAATTTTACTTGTTATTTCATTTGCCGTTATCTTGTGGATGAATTTTAACAATAAAAACACGCCAATACTCACATGAAAATTGCCATCACTTCAAAAAGGCTCAATTACCGTTACCAAATAGAATGTGCTGATAAGGGCATAGTTGGTGTTTATGGCATTTCTGGCAGTGGTAAATCCAGTTTGCTCGATGCCATTGCGGGTTATCATGAAGACAGGCTTGGAATAGTTGAATACAATAATAAAGAACTCAAAGGCATAATTAAGTGTTGTTACATGAGCCAACACCCCATACTCTTTGCTCACTGGACGGTTGAGGAAAACCTTCAATTTGCCTTAACTCATGCCAGTCAAAACTCCAAGGATAAAGATCAATTAGTGCAACGCCTTGGTTGTGAAAAATTATTAAAAATGTACCCAAATCAACTCTCAGGTGGAGAAAAACAACGCATTGCCTTTGTGCGAGCCTTGTTGCAAATTGAGGAGAACAGCTTAGTTTTGCTTGACGAACCGTTTTCCGCTTTGGATAAAAAAATGCGAAAAATTGCTTTGGATTTGCTTGAGCAATACAAACAAAGCTGTTTGATTTTATTAGTAACGCATGAAATAGCAGAGCTGTATCAAGTAGCCGATGCATTGCTGTACTTAAAAAACAGTACGGTAAGTTATCAAAACAGCATTGAGATGGCAATGGCAAGTGGTCATGACTCATTACCCGTTGCAAGCACAGTCACCATTGATGGGCAGCCACGGATTGTTTTTGCTGAAGATGTCAGCATTGCCTTGCAAAAACACCCCGAATCCAGCATATCTTACCAACTGGAATCTGACATTACGGCTTTACAAACGCAAACGAATGTGACTCTTGTAAAATTAAGCTACAGCAATGAGGAACAATTTATTTACGCCCGATTAATGACAGACTCCATAAAAAAGTTAAACCTATTTGCTGGCAAAAAAGTCTTTGCCTGTTTTAAATGTTCAAATTTTATGGATTAACCCTTTTCCCAAATCCCGATACAGAAAAAACATTTCCTATTTGATAACAAATGCCGCTTTCTTTTTACGCACGGGTGGAGAAACGTATTTTTCTCGCCTGATTTGTGAAACTGGCATTCCTGCTTCTTTGAGTAATCCAAAAGCTTCATCAACCATAGCAGGGTTTCCGCAGAGATAGGCCACATCGTTTTCGCTATCGAATGTAACCGTTTCAAGGTAAGTCTGAACGTGACCTTCAAAATCTAATTGCGTAGCATTATTTAATTTTGCTCGGCTCAAACAACTGATGTAATGGTAATTTTCCATCTCTTTGGCATTTTTGCGAAATTCATCAGCGTATAACAACCCCGACTCATCACGCGCCCCCATAACAACATAAACTTCGGCATCATCGTTTTTAATGCGAGATTTCAATTCATTGGTCATGGCACGATAAGGTGTTACACCAGTACCTGTTGCCACAAGAAAATAGCGTTTGAATTTATCATCGGTCAGGCAAAAACGTCCATAAGGGGCACTGGCTTTTATCACATCGCCCACTTTCATGGCAGATAAACCAACCGTAGCCAAGCCACCTTTAACCCATGAAACAGCTAGTTCAATGGTGTTTATGATGTCGGTATTACTTTTAAGGACATTTGCAACCGAATAGGAGCGAAACACTTCTTGACCATCTTGCTCAAACAATAGGCGGATAAATTGCCCCGCAGTTAACTCCAGCGATTGATTATCAAGAAGGTTAAATTCAAAGTGCACGGTGTTGTCATTTAGCTCGGTGCAAGAGGTCAATTTCAAAGTGAAATTTTCAGCCATTGGTGTATCTCTAGAAAAATAATTGCTTCATTTTAATTCAGCGTGATAAAATAGTAAAATGAATAAACAAACCATCCTCTTTTTAGACAACACTTACCCTAAAGCTTACCAATTATCTACCTTGAAACAACAAGCTCTCGGTGGCACCGAGTCCAGTGTGGTCAAAACAGCGTTAATATTATCTCAAAAGTACAACGTTATCGTTGCCCAGAAATTTCGAGATAAAGTACATACAGAAAACGACAGCCTTTGCTTTATTCCAAAAAGTAAGATGGATAAAACCAAGCCAGATTTTATCGTGGTGCTGCGCAAATACCCTTTATTAAAAGACTTGCACCAACAATTTCCACAGGCGAAATTGTTTTTGTGGTTACACACTTACAAAAACACCGAATACGTCTTTAAAAGAATGGGATTATCCAAAACAAACACCACCCTAGTTTGCAATTCAAAAACTCACGCAATACACACGGCACAAATTTTAAACAATTCATTTTTAGGTTCTCTGTTTTCATTATTTTCAAATAAGACCAAAGTGGCTTATTGTTACAACCCGATTGCTAAACCTGATAAACCACCCATTAAACGCGACATCAATAAATTACTGTTCTTTTCATCACCAAACAAAGGTTTAAAACAAGTGGTAAAAAGCTTCAATGCGATTAATAAAAAATTACCCGATTTACGGCTTTATATCGCCAACCCAGGTTATAAGGACGATAAAAGTATTGAATTAAATAAAAATATAATAGTTTTAGGCAGTTTGCCGCATCAACAAATGATGCAGCATGTCGCCGAATCTTTGTGCGTGTTTTATCCACAGGATTCTTTTGCCGAAACTTTTGGTCTCATTTATGCCGAAGCCAATGCACTTGGTACACCCGTATTGGCGCATGATATAGGTGCTGCGCGAGAGATTTTACATTCAAACAATAAATTAATTGATGCCAATGATATTCAACAAATAGAAAAGACGATTGTTTCGTGGCAACAAGACTTCCCCAAAGTTGAATACAACAAAAAATTTAATTATGAAAATATTCTTCAGCAGTGGCAGAGAGTTTTACAATAACCCAACTTCTTTAATTTTATTTACGTAAGTTCGTGAAACGGGCACTTCTTTGCCATTTTCTAAGACTAAAATCACATTGCGTCCATTCTTTTTTACCCGTTCAACTGCATCACGAGCCACCCACCATGAGCGGTGCACTTGCAGCCCATCATAGTCGGCTAATTCCACCAAGGCATCCTTCATGCGCATCAATAGCATGTGTTCTCCTTTTGCAGTAGTGACGTTGAGGTAATGATCTTCCATAACAAAACAATGCAATTCGTCCCCAAGTTGATGTGGTAAACGGTCAAGAAAAGTTTTTCCTGCCTTTACTTTGGGCACTTCACTCACTTTTTGGGTATCTTCTGCTTCAATATTTTTGTGAAACTGGGAAGAAATAAAGGTGACAATTAAACCCACTAAAAACACTTGAGGGAAAAAGGTTAAAAATTGACCGATGGTACTTCCAGGCATTTTAAAAAATAGTGAAGTAAAGGCTTGTAAACATAGAGTTAGTAATAGAGCTGAGACCAATGAAGGCACGATAAATTTAATCAGTTTGTGGATTTTCTTTTCAGCAAAATACCACTCGGTAAATTTATAAGTATGGTAATAGATAAAATAACCCAAAAACAATGAAACAGTCCAATAGACCATTCGGCTCACAAGTGGCATGGAAAAACTACCAAAAGGGCCAAGGTAACCAATAACCAATCCCAAAACAGCAATAAAAGACAATGTCAAAAGGCTTGGTAGCTTGATTTGGTAACGTTTTTTTAGGTTCATTTCACGACTCGTGTGTTGCGTGGCCCAATAAAACTGTGGGTATTGACGAAGTAATCACAACAGTCCACGAAACCAGGCTCGATTTAAAAATTAAAGTTTATACAATTTGTTCTATGAAATCAATTAACCTTTTAGGAGAAAAACCATGAAAACAAGAAATTTAATTAAAACAACTATAGCTTTGAGTCTTTTCAGTCTAAATATTCTTGCTGCCAACCTTAATGTCACGATAGATAAAGTTAATTCAAATGAAGGCAAAATCTTGGCACAGATATTTAAAGGCAAAGAAAATTATAAAAATGGCAAGCCTGAATCCAGTTTAATAGTGCCTGCAAAAAAAGGTAAAAACAGTTTCTTATTTCAAAATTTATCACAAGGAGAATATGCCGTTCGTTTGTTTCATGATATGAATGACAATAATGACTTAGACACCAATGTTTTTGGAATGCCCACAGAGGGTTATGGCTTTTCAAACCAAGCTGTTGGTAATTTTGGACCACCAAAATATAAAGACATGATTGTTATTATTGGCAAAGATACTAAAGCTGCTGACACTAAAGTTAAAATGATTTATTAAGGGTGACTACAATGAATCGAAGAGAATTTATCCAGTCTTTAGCCGTTTTAGGAATTACGGCTTCTCACTTACCAACTGCATTGTTGGCAAGTAATAACAAAACTTGGAAACAGAAATATGAAACTGCATTAAAGTTTGATCCACGTCTGATTGGGCATCAAAATTATACACAAGAAAGGCAAGCAAAGTCACTTTTTATCGAAGGTGGGTTTCCAAAAGATTTTAGTGGTACATTTTACCGCAATGGCCCAGCTTTGTTAGAAAGAGCAGACGTGCGACAAAAGCACTTGTTTGATGGTGATGGCATGATTCATGCCTTTAAGTTTGAAAACGGCAATGTTTCATTTAAGAATAAGTTTGTGCAAACTTACAAATACCAAAAAGAACAAAAAGCTGGGCGATTTCTCTATGATTTATCTGACCTCGGTCTAAAAACCCCTGAATCCGTAACCAGTGCAGATACCATCAATAATGCCAACACCAACATATTGCCAGTAGGAGATGAAATCTGGGCATTATGGGAAGCGGGTTCTGCTTATGGCATGCATCCAGAGACATTAGAGACAAAAGGTGCTATTACGTTAAATACACAACTCAAAGGCGCCCCCTTTTCAGCTCATCCCAAAATAGATGCCGACGGTACTATTTGGAACTTTGGTTTGGATTACTCCTCAGGTCAAATCATTGTTTACAAACTTAATCCAAAAGGTGTAATGCAAAAATTTGGCATAGTTAAAACAGATTACCACGCGATGTTACATGATTTTCTTATCACCGATAAACATATTTTACTTGTTCTTCCATCATTAAGAGTCAATCCCAAAGGCAAGGGGTTTGCTGCACAACAACAATTTGATGAAAACCGTTCTTTGCGAGTATTAGTAGTCGACAAAAATGATTTTAGTTTAAAAGCGACTCATGAGTTCCCTGCTTGTTTCTTGTTTCATTTTGGTAATGCATGGGAAGAAAAAGATGGCACAATCCGATTTGATGGTTGTCGATATCCTAATTTAGAAGTCTTAAATCGTATGGAAAACATCATGCAAGGTGACACCTTTTTGATGAAAGATACCATTAGTCAAACCGTTATTTTTACTATATATCCTGATGGCAAGACCAAGCAAGAGGCCTTTGCAGGTTCAACCGAGTTTCCGCGTATTTACCCTGCGTTGACTGGTAAAAGAAATGAAAAAATATTCACCATCGGTGATACAAAAAATGCACAATGGGCTGATTCTATTCGCTCCATGAGTATTGATACAGGAAAAATTGATCAGTACGTTTATGGTGAAGATTACCTTGTTGAAGAACATGTATTGATAGAAAAGCCCAAGCAAAAAGGTGGATATTTAATCGGCACCGCATTGAATTGGAAAAAACAACAAAGCTGTGTCTCTCTATTTGATGCCGAAAACATCAAAGCAGGACCATTGGCTCGTGCATGGCTTGAATTTCATATTCCTCTGGGTTTTCATGGTAATTTTAAGATGTCTTAAAGCACTAAACGCAAATCCCAAGCATCAATCCAGTTGACTTGGGGTTTGAAACAGATCTAAGTTATTAAAAAGCATCAATTTGTATTACTCTATCCCTAGCCTGAACATTTCATACAAGTGGCATAAAACTGGCTCTTCACCGCTTATGTGAGTAAAAAAAGGATACGAGTTCAAACTTAACTCGTTGTATTATAAGGTTTCTAACAACTTTATATATTTAACTTTACTCTTTATTAACGTAACGCTTAACGCAAGTCCCATGCATCAATCCAATTGACTTGGGCTTTTTTGAGTTTGAATTCTTTCATCAAGACCTTTTCCATCTCGGGCATATGGGCAGCGCCATAAAAGATAGCGAAAGTTTTGTTGCCTTTTTCCATTTCACGGCGCAACACTTTAAGTGCTTTTAAGTTTCGAGCACTGACAATAGTTGAGCCTTTATCGCCTTCCATCGCATCCATTACCACATCCATGGACATAAATTGTTGGGCTGCCACAATTTTCATTTGTTTTTCTCTGTTATCAGAAAAATAAGCAAACAATAAATCCATGTCATTCATGGCATCGGGATTGGTGGCTTGTTGTTGCATTCCAACCAACCACATGCGTAAAAACATCGAGAAAAATGACTCGCCTTTTTCATCCATGCTCTTCATGAAATCATCGGGTGAAATATCAGCGTGGACAAAGTTTTTGGGCGAATAATCGACCTCATCCAATTGAAAAGTTAAACCCAACATCTCTTTCATGCCTGTTTGAATCATGGATAACAAGCCTTTGCCTTCGCTGGCAGCTTTATCACCCACGCGCGTGCCTTCGGGTGCAACCAATTCATAGAGCACCACATCATAAGTTTTGAACAGCTTGTTCAGGTTTTCGTAATAGGATTTATCCGCCACATGAACCGCACTGATTAAATCCACATACATATCGGGCGGTATACCATTTTCAGGCACATAGCGCACATTGGCTAATTGCAAAGCAACAGGTGTTTTGTTTTCTTTCTTGATACGCAAAAAAGTAGTTTTATCCTTTTCATTAACAGGTGTTTTGCTTGGTTCTTTAGCTACAGAAAATGAAAAAGTGACTAATAAAATAAGAAGAAAAGATGATTTCATGCAATGAGTTTTTTTAAATAAGTTTATATACTGAGGTCATAAAGTATTTTATCAAGTGCCGTCCTGCCATTTGGGTTATAATTCCTACTAAAGACTATGAGTATATTCATGAACACAACACCAACACTGCCTAGCGTTATCAAGGCTTCACGTTTCATCTATCAATACATGCAAGCATCGCCTTTGCTGAGTTATCAATTTTTGAGTGATTTGGTTGGGGCAGATGTGTGGTTGAAGCATGAAAACCATAACCCAACGTGTGCTTTTAAAGTGCGTGGTGGTATTAATTGCTTATCAAAGATGTCCGATGAACACAAAAATGCGGGCGTTTATACCGCATCAACGGGCAACCACGGACAATCCATCGCTTTTGCAGCACGGGCTTTTGGAGTTAAGGCAACAATTTATGTTCCCAAAGGAGCTAACCAAGGCAAAGTGGATGCGATGAAATCCTTGGGTGCAAATGTGGTGTCTTTTGGTGATGATTTTGATGTGGCACGTGATGGGGCTTTGCAAGCCAGTATTGATAATGGCGGTGTTTTTGTTGGTCCAACTGATGAGGTTTTGATTGAAGGAGTGGCGTCTTATGCTTTGGAGATTATGCAGGACTTACCTGATGTGGATGTTATTATTGTGCCGGTTGGTGCAGGCAGTGGCATTTGTGGAACTTCGATTGTCGCCAAAACCATCAATCCCAAGGTAAAAATCATTGGTGTGCAATCAACCCAAGCACCTTCACAACAATTGAGCTGGAAAAAACATGAATTAATAGAAGCACAAATGCAAACCATTGCCGAAGGCATGGCAACGCGTGTGCCTTTTTCCAACACACAAAAAATTATGCACGATTATGTTGATGATTTTTTATTGGTAGATGATGCCGATATTATTAAAGCCACCAAAACCTTAATCGAAACCACACACAATTTAATCGAAGAAGCTTCCGCAACAACCTTAGCTGCCGCTTTACAGATAAAAAATCAACTTCAAGGTAAGAAAGTTGTGCTGGTGATGACTGGTGGTAATATTTCGATGCAGAATTTAGCTAATTTATTTGGCTCTATGTGAAATACAATGGGTAATCAAATTTCAATTTTCCGCATAAAAAGTAACATGGCTGTGCACTTAACTCCTGTTTCATACACTGTAAGTTTATTTTCTTTATATAATACAACAGGTTATAAAATATTAAATAAATAACTGTTATTTTGGGTTGTTGACTTTAGTCAACGCTCTTAAAAGGTTGGCTAAAGCCAACAACCCTAATGAGTATAAATTATTTGTTCGGTACATTGAAAGTGTGAAACAGGAAAATAGTGCACAGCCATGAAAAGTAAATCATATTCTTGAATTGTTCATTATTTAGATAGGCAACACCCATCGAAAAAGAATGAATCATCTAATTGAAAACTCTACAACACAAAACCAAAAGAACTTGTATTGAATAATAAAAAGAATGACCCTTTAAATTGTTTTTTAAATTTTTATAATACCGTAGGTGAAAATAGAACTAAAATTACCACTCAAGCTGGCGGGGTTCGGACTTTAGTCCGTCTTTTAAACAACGGGACTAAAGTCCCTGCCCCTAATGGCTACCTGATGGGCATTGTAAATATGGCAGGTGTTCTAAGAGCTTGTCCCGTATATTTTCCCCTTAGGGTGAACTACTAATTGAAGTTAAATACTTCATGCTACACTTTCAAGTGTGTTAGTCAAACAACTTGATTCTCTTCTTGATTCACATGATTGGAACTGAATTAGATGGTGGGTTTTAACCCAAGTGCCATGCCTATTAATGTTTCACTATTCATGGTATAATTATACTTTACCCACTACATTTCACATAGAGCCATTTATTTCAAAAATAAAACAGTAAAACACTAACCTATTGTAGGATAAAGTTAGGTAGAGCAAACATTTTTTTCAGAGTTGTTTTATAATAATGCTTTTAATTTTCAAAGGCAAATCATGAAATCTTTAGCGGTTTATTGTTCCTCCAGTGATGTTATTCATCAAGATTATTTTAACAGTGCACAACAATTAGGAAAACTGATGGCAGAAAACGCCGTTCAACTAGTTTATGGTGGTGGCATGGTTGGTCTAATGGGCGAGGTGGCTCGGCATGTCAAAAAACACGGTGGCACAACTTTGGGCGTGATTCCAAAAGCGTTAAACCTTGACAATGTGGTTAATGATATTGATGATGAATTAATCATTACTGATGGCATGCGTGAACGAAAAGCCATTATGGACGAACGTGCCGATGCCTTTATTGGTTTGGCAGGTGGCTTTGGTACTTTTGAGGAAATGTTTGAAGTGTTAACCTTAAAACAATTAGGCTACCACAATAAGCCCATTGTATTTTTAAATGTGCGCGGTTATTACAACAAGCTTTTGGAAATGTTCGAACACATTTATGCCGAGGGATTTGCCAAAGAAGAATACCGTCAAATTTACCATGTGTGTGATACGCCACAAGAAGCTATGGATTACTTACAATCTTATCAGCCACCAAACTTACCTGATAAGTGGTTTGTCTAAATATTGGGGATTAAACTTTTTGGCGATTTCTTAGGTAGGTTAAGGGCTTGTGATCGTGTGTGATTTTACTATCGGGATTTAGGTAATATGACAGTTGCATGACAATTGTGTCATTTGCATCCAAATGTTAACTTTTTATTAAAAATACAGCCTTTGGGTGCTGTGAATGGTTTGTAGTCGGTTAAAATAATGTTTTTTAAACGACACAGAATTTCTTATGGTAAATATTATTTCAGAAATGTTGGGGAAATCCCCTGTTCAACCCATTCAGGATCACATTGGTGTTGCCTACGAATGCACTCAAATGCTTCCTTCTCTGCTTGAGGCGGCCAACTTAAATGATTGGGATAAAGTGGCAAAAGTAAATGAGCGCATTAGAAATCTAGAGCATGATGCGGACAAGATTAAAATGAAAATTCGTTCAAATTTGCCTAAAAGTTTATTTATGCCTGTGCCGAGGCAAGATTTGCTTGAGTTGGTTTTGGTTCAAGACAAAATTGCCAATATCACCAAAAGCATTGCAGGCATGATAAACCAAAGAAAAATTCAAATACCAACAGTTATGTACGATGAGTTTATGGTTTTTGTTAATTTGTGCGTGGATGCCGCCAAATTTGCTAAAAAGTCGGTTAACGAATTGGATGAACTGTATGAAACAGGTTTTCGTGGTGCAGAAGTGAAGTTGGTTCAAGAACTTATTGACAACCTTGATGAAATTGAAACAAAAACAGATTTGAAACAACACGCGATGCAAAGTGAGTTGTTTAAGATAGAAAAAGAAATGCCGCCTGTTGATGTGATGTTTTTATACAAACTTATCGATATGGTCGGTGGTATTGCGGACATGGCAGAACGTGTCGGTCGTCGTCTCGAACTGTTACTGGCTAAATAAGGAGAAACAAAGTGGAATATCAAACAACTTATATTATTTTAGCCGGTGTCTTTGGATTGTTTATGGCTTGGGGCATTGGCGCCAATGATGTGGCAAATGCCATGGCAACATCGGTTGGCTCAAAAGCCATTACCATCAAAACAGCCATCATCATTGCGGCTATATTCGAGTTTAGTGGTGCGATTTTGGCAGGTGGAGAAGTCACAAAAACCATCCGTAAAGGCATTGTTGACCCCGACACCTTTGTCAATTCACCAGAATTATTGATTTTTGGGATGCTTGCCTCTTTATTAGCAGCTGGCATTTGGTTACTCATTGCTTCAAAAAAAGGTTGGCCTGTTTCAACAACCCACTCAATTGTTGGTGCGGTTGTGGGATTTGCCGCTGTTGGTATTGGTTTTGATGCTGTGCATTGGGGTAAAGTTGGCACAATCGTGATGAGTTGGGTTGTTTCTCCTTTGACCTCAGGAATCATTGCTTTTTTAATTTTCCAGAGTGTGCATGTGTTAATTTTACGAACGGATGACCCATTGAAAATGGCTAAAAGGTACGTGCCTTTTTATATCTTTTTAACGGCATTTTTCATGACATTAGTGACGATTAAAAAAGGTTTGAAGCATGTTTCAGATATTCATGTGAGTTCAAGTGAAGCCTATATTTATGCGGCAATCATTGGCATCGTTGTTGCTGTTATTGGAGCGATATTTATCTCCAAGATTCAACCCGACAAAGCCAAAGAAAAAGAATTCCATTTCCATACAGTGGAAAAAGTTTTTGCTGTGTTAATGGTCATTACGGCAAGTGGTTTGGCTTTTGCCCATGGATCAAACGATGTTGCCAATGCCGTTGGCCCTTTGGCTGCGGTTGTTTCTACCGCGCAAAGTGGCATTATCGGCAGTAAAGCAGCATTAAACCCATGGATACTACTTGTTGGTGGTATTGGTATTGTTATTGGGCTTGCCACTTACGGGCGTAAAGTTATCGCTACAGTTGGAACGAAAATCACACACTTGACGCCATCGCGTGGGTTTGCAGCAGAACTTGGTGCTTCCATGACGATTGTTATGGCATCATCAACAGGCATGCCTATTTCTACTACGCATACATTGGTCGGCGCTGTTTTGGGTGTTGGCTTAGCAAAAGGCATTAGTGCGATTAACTTAAGTGTTGTGCGGGGGATTTTTGCTTCTTGGGTCATTACTATTCCAGCAGGCGCTATTCTTTCGATTGTCTTCTTCTTTATCTTAAGAGCTATTTTTGGTTAAGTTTTAATCGGCGATAAGTTTTGGGCTAAATTGTTAGCCCAAAACCAATCTCCCTCATTTGAGACGCCCGTGCAAAAGCTAAAACTTTGTTTCACTTGCATAATTTTTCTCGCGGGTTAAAATGGTTATCTATAAATCGTAAATGGCTACTAAATAAATGATATTTCCTCCTGATGACGTTGAAGAACAGATTGCAAATATTGATCAGGCATGGATATTATTAAACAAAAAACTTCCAAATTTTAAAAGTCTTTTTCATGTCTGGAGCCTTTGGCATGAAAACATACTGATTAACTCTTCCTTGCATTCGGTTATTTCTGATGCTCTTGTTGTATGTTATGCACGAATGGCATTACGCAATGGTTCCCTCAATGAGCACCCTCGGGATTACCACAGTGAAAAACACATAGACGATTTGCTTCTTCGTTTAATGGCACTCTCAGAATTGCCTGAAACCGATAAAATACCAGATTATGGTTGGTCTATATTATCACTTTTTATGTGCAGTCATGATTTGCGCCAATCGGAAGACAACCGGTCAAACAAAAATATCATAGGAACAAATGAACAGGCCAGTTACCTAGAGATTGAACGCTTAATGACTTTGATGGATAGCAAAGGGCGGTTTCAAAATGAACATAAAGAATTGCTTAAGTTAATGATTCATGGCAGTACCTTTAGTCAAGGTGAAGACAATAATGGCAACATTTATAACGGTAACTTAGTGGATGTTTTGCTCAAAAATATTGATTATTTTGAAGAGGGTGATAAGCAGTTAGCTTTTCTTGCGTGTGATATTGACACAGCTAATGTGGCTGCAGAATTAACGGATTATGCTGATTCTAGTATCAATGTATATAATGAAATCCAGACTTTTTCCAAAACACCTATCAATGCAAAAGCATTTTTTGGTGTACAACAACAGCAATATTTCTTTGTTATGCAACGTTTTAATTCTCATATTGGCGTAGTGGCTTTTTCAGAACAAAAAGATAAAAATGCACCTAAGATTAAATCAATTAGCCGTGTTATCATTGATTCAGAGGACAAGCTTGCTAATGAAGAAGTGGTTGAACTTTATCGTCAGCAAATTCGGTTAATGGTATGAGCCAAATAATAACTATTTTTATTGTTCGTCACGGTCATGCTAAGTTTTCTGGACCTACTGATTTTGAACGACCCCTTAAAGACAAGGGTATTAAATTTGTAAAAAAAACAGCGCAGTTTATTCAAGCACAATGTCTTGCTCAACAACTCACACCAAAATTGTGTATCAGTTCTGCTGCAACACGAACCCTTGAAACGGCTCAAATCATTGCAAAGGACATGGAGGGTTTAGCCATTGAGGCGCATCAAGAGCTTTATGCAACATCGGCAAGTGCGTGGTTGACTAAGATTGAAAACTCGTCATGCGACAGCCTTATTCTTGTGGGGCATAACCCAACCTTTAGTCAAATGGTTAATTATTTTTGCGGACACAATATTCAGATGAAACCCAGTGAATGTGCACTGATAGAACTTGAAATTAAAGCAGATGGCATTATTTATCCAGCAACTTTAATTGATTACCACCACAATGAATAAAAATCAAATCCAAAACAGTATTAGAAAATCCTATAACCATGTGCGTTATTATTTTATGCGCCTACCCAAAATCACCCGCTATTTGGTAATTGCCTTGATGGGGTTCTTTTTAGTGGGTCAATTTGTTGATTTATCCTTTTTTATCTTAAAGCGTTTTGGTTTAGGATTTAACCCAATCCAAATGGTCACTTATGCCTTTTACCAATACGACTTTATGCAGTTGTTGTTTAATGTGTTAGCCATTTGGATGTTTGGTTACCAAATCGAAGAATACTGGGGGACAAAACGTTTTGCCACCTTTGTTGTTGTCACTATTTTGGGCACCGCCCTGGCTCATATACTATTGGGTAGCTTATTTGCTGTGGGAATTTCAGGTCTTGTTTTTGCTTTATTGTTGGCATACGGCATGATGTGGCCAGAGCGAGAAATTTACCTGTTGTTACCGCCTATTCCTGTTAAAGCTAAATACTTAGTGATGATTTACGCAGGCATAATGTTTTTGAGCATTTTATCCACAAGAGGAAATTTTTTGAGTAAAATTGCCTATTTGGCAGGCCCTCTTTGCGGTTATTTGTTAATCCAGTATTGGCGCGGTAAACCACCATTTAATAAAAACTCTAAAGTAAAACCAAAAAGCAAACTCTACCGATATAAATAAAATTACAGGTAAATCACATGACACATAAAATCTATCCCGTTGCACAAAATCTTTTATCCACTGCGTTAATCACTAAACAAGATTACGCCACTATGTATCAACAATCCATCGAAAACAATGAGGAGTTTTGGCAAAATCAAGCCAATAAACGCTTAGATTGGATTAAATCATTTACCAAAATTAAAGATACAAACTGGAGTGATAAAGCCGTAAATATTAAATGGTTTGAGGATGGCGTACTTAATGTGTCGCATAACTGCATTGATAGGCATTTAAAAGACAAAGCCGATAAAACAGCTATAATTTGGGAAGGTGACGACCCAAGCCAATCACAAAACATCACTTACCAACAATTACATGATGAAGTCTGTCAGTTTGCCAATACGCTTAAATCACTGGGTGTACAAAAAGGCGATAGAGTCACTTTATACATGCCAATGATACCAGAGGCAGCCTATGCCATGCTCGCTTGCAGTCGCATTGGAGCGATACATTCGGTTGTTTTTGGTGGGTTTTCAGCCGAAGCTCTCGCAGGACGAATGGATGATTGTGATTCGCACTATATTATTACAGCTGATGAAGGCATTCGAGGGGGCAAGAAAATTCCATTAAAAGCTATGGTCGATAAAGCCATAGAGTTATGTACAGTTGAGGTCAAACATTCTATCGTTATTAAATACACTCAAGCCGATACGCCGTGGAATGATGCGATTGATGTGGATTATTTTGCACTTAAGCAAGACATGGCAAAGCAGTGCCCTTGTGAGCCAATGAATGCCGAAGACCCTTTATTTATTCTTTATACTTCAGGGTCAACAGGCAAACCCAAAGGTGTCTTGCACACCACTGCAGGGTATTTATTGTACGCTAGCATTACTCATGAGTATGTTTTTGATTACCACCCGGGTGATGTTTATTGGTGTACTGCGGATGTGGGTTGGATAACAGGGCACTCTTATGTCGTTTATGGACCGCTTGCCAATGGTGCAACCACGCTTATGTTTGAGGGTGTTCCCAATTACCCTGATGCAAGCCGTATTTGGCAAGTGTGTGACAAACACCAAGTCACTATTTGCTATACCGCACCAACAGCAATTCGAGCCTTAATGCGTGAAGGCGATGAACCCGTATTAAAAACTTCGCGAAGGTCTTTGCGAATTCTAGGCTCAGTGGGCGAACCGATTAATCCCGAAGCGTGGGAATGGTATTACCAAGTCGTTGGTGAATCGCGCTGTCCGATAGTGGATACCTGGTGGCAAACCGAGACAGGCGGCATCATGATTACCCCACTTCCTGGCGTGACCGATTTAAAACCCGGCGCCGCATCCTCACCTTTCTTTGGTGTACAACTTGCTCTGCTTGATACTGATGGTAATGAACTACAAGGCAATAATCAATCCGGTTTTCTAGTCATAAAAGACTCATGGCCAGGACAAGCTCGCAGCTTGTATGGCAATCATGAACGATTTATTGAAACCTATTATTCGCAATATTCTGGTTATTACTTTACTGGTGATGGTGCTATGCGAGATGAAGATGGTTATTATTGGATAACTGGACGCGTAGATGACGTTATCAATGTTTCAGGTCACCGTATGGGAACAGCCGAAGTTGAAAGTGCCTTAGTGGAACACGATTTAGTAGCAGAGGCAGCTGTTGTTGGCTTTCCACACGACATAAAAGGGCAAGGCATTTACGCCTATGTGACCTTAATTTCAGGAAGTGAACCCAGCGAAGAATTGCGAGTCGAACTCATCCAAAAGGTGCGTGAAATAATCGGAGCCATTGCCAAACCCGATGCCATCCAGTTTACCCAAGTGCTGCCCAAAACCCGTTCAGGTAAAATTATGCGTAGAATTTTACGCAAAATAGCCACAGGTGATACCGATGAATTGGGCGATACATCCACATTGGCAGAACCAGCCGTGGTTGAGTCTTTAATTGCTGGGCGGATAAAGGTTTGATAAGGTTCATGGTTTTCACCGACACTTTTTTATAAATGTTGAATTTAGAGTGGGATAAATCCCACTTACCTGTACTAATTAACAAAAACAATCGAGCTTTTGCACTCTCGGTTTGTCACCAATGGCGTTGTGAGATTTAGTTAAAATAATCAAAACTTCTTCAAGAAACCACTAACATCTTGCAAAATTACCGTTTTGAGCTATATTAGTCAGTGCTAATTTATAAACACAATCGCAGGGTAATTATGTCAGATTTGGATAGAAGAAAATTATTAAAATTAATGGGTTTTGGAACAATGGCAGCTTCTGTGCCAAGCTTAATTTCATGCACGACCAAAGAGGCAGGAAGTTCGTCAAAGGCAAAAGCCGCAGCTGCTAGCAAAGATTTTTATGATTTACCGATGACAGGGGATGCACGTATTTTGCATATCACCGATGTTCACGGTCAGTTGAATCCTGTTTATTTCCGTGAACCCAATGTTAATTTAGGAGTGGGTGATGCCTATGGTCGTCCTCCACATGTGGTGGGAGAAAACTTCTTAAAGTACATGAATATTCGACCAAACACAGCCGATTCTTATGCCTACACTTATTTAGATTTTGAAAATGCCGCGCCAAAATACGGCAAAACTGGTGGCTATGCACATATCAAAACCTTACTTGAAAAACTACGTAAACAAGCTGGTGGCAAAGACAAAACCATTACCATTGACGGTGGTGATTTGTGGCAAGGCTCTGGGACTTCTTTATGGACACGTGGTGTCGATATGGTTGAAGCCTCTAACATCATGGGATTGGATGTCATGGTTGGGCATTGGGAATTTACCTACAAAGAAAATGAAGTGTTAAGTAATGTTGCTTTGTTTAAAGGGGATTTTATAGGTCAAAATGTTCGCGTGAAAGAAGATTCATTAATGGATGATAATTATGAAAAATTAGTGGAACAATACGACGGACGAGGTCTTTATGACGAAGACGAAGGTTATGCTTTTCAACCTTATGTGATTAAAGTCATAAATGGCAAACGCATTTGCATCGTAGGGCAAGCTTTTCCTCGCACTGGCAATGCCAATCCCAAAGAGTTTTTCCCTGACTGGTCCTTTGGCTTGCGCGAAGATGACATGATTGAACTGGTTGAGCGAATCCGTGAAGAAGAAAAACCCGATGCTGTGGTTTTACTCTCGCACAACGGTATGGATGTAGATATTAAAATGGCAGAACGCATTCCTGGTTTAAATGCGGTTTTTGGTGGCCACACCCATGATGGCATGCCCAAACCAATCAAAGTTAAAAATGTTTCAGGCAATACCTGTTTAGTCACCAATGCAGGCTCAAATGGAAAGTACGTTGGGGTGATGGATTTTGATTTCTCAAAAGGTCAAGTCGACATGACTTATACCATGTTCCCAATTATTACCAACCGATTGCCTGCTGATAAAGAAATGCAGGCTTATATCGATCAAATGCGTCAAACAAAATACGATGAAAACATCGTTGAATCGCGCAACAGGGAACGTTTTTATAACCCAATCCGTTTGGGTAAAACATTTGAAGAAATTTTAAGTGAAAAACTCGCCATAGCCGATAGATTGCTTTATCGTCGTGGTAACTTTATGGGCACATGGGACCAAATACTTTGTAATGCACTGCGTGAAGAATACGGCGCTGATGTTGCCATGTCCGCAGGTGTGCGCTGGGGCACGACCACCTTAAAAGGCGAGTGGATTACCATGGAAGATGTTATGGCACAATGTTCCATGACTTATGGCGAAACCTACATGGCAGAATTTACAGGCGAAGAACTATTGCGCACCATTGAAAGCGTTGCGGACAATTTATTTGATGAAGACCCTTATTTGCAATCAGGTGGTGACATGGTCAGATTGGGTGGTATGGATTACACTATTGAACCATCAAAACCTTTAGGGCAACGCATTACCGAAGCTCGATTAGATAATGGCGAATTGATTCAAAAAGACAAAAAATACAAAATTGCAGGCTGGGCAAGTGTTAACCAATCACCCAAAGGCCGCTTAATGTGGGATGTGGTTCGCGATTATATTGTTGCCAACAAAGGCAAAGACAACGTCTTGAAATTACCAAAAATCAACCACCCTAAGTTAGTTGGTGTTAGTGCCAACCCAGGGATTGCGGATTACCCTGGTAAAATGAGTTAGTATTTTCAAAGACCTAAAAAACCTGAAGAGTTAACACCCAATTCTGGGGGCAGGACTTTAGTCCTGCATTTTATTTCATTTATTGGTAATAAATAGAATTATATGGCTTCGGTTTATATCTATGAGAGGAAATCCCACCTTACTATGAAACCAGCAAAAAATGGTGTGCTAAAATTCTGTTTTGTTGAAGTTTTGATGATAAAGATTGATTTGATTTATGAAAACTTAGAGATAAAAAAACGCGACTAAAGTCACGACCCCTGTTTTGTTTAGGAGTTTGTTTGAGGCGGCTAAAAACCATCTAACCATTTGATTTCACATAGAGACATAAAAAACCTGAAGAGTTAACGGCTCTTCAGGTTAAGTTATGCTGAGTTATTGCAAATATCCAAATACTTTTTTATAACCGTTGGCATGCCTTTCTCAATACACTCGATGGTCAACACATGTCCAATTGAGACCTCAAGAATGGCTGGAATGGTAAGAAAGGTGGCTAAATTTTGCGAATCTAAATCATGTCCTGCATTAACACCCAATCCAAGTTGCTGTGCTTTTCTTGCAGCTATTTGGTACTTTTGTAAAATCATTTCTTGTTCTTTAGTGCCATAAAATGAAGCAAACTCTTCGGTATACAATTCAATTCTATCCACGCCTGTTTGTGCGACCAGTTCGACTTGATGCACCTCAGAATCTAAAAAAACCGCACTGCGCACACCATAACCACCAATCTCAAGAGCCAATTCGCTAATACGTTTTTGGTGTTTAGTCATATCCCAGCCGTGATCGGATGTTACTTGATTAACGCCATCGGGAACAAGTGTGCATTGGTCGGGTTTGGTATCGCGAATAATTTTTAAAAAATCAGCCGCTGGATAGCCCTCGATATTGTATTCCACATCAGGGAAATCTTGCAAGAATTCAGCCAATTCATAGGCGTCTTTAACCGTGATATGGCGTTCATCTTGTCGTGGATGCACAGTAATGCCATGCACACCTAAATCAATAAACTTTTTTGCAAAGTTAATGACATTGGGAAAGTCCCTGCCACGAGAATTACGCAACAACGCTATTTTATTTACATTAACACTTAATTGAGTCATGACGCTATTTTACCTCTTTTAGAGACCGCTTTGCAACGACTCAAGGTTCCGTTTTTATCGTTAAACTATTTTATAATGATAAATCTGATTGGATAGAGCATTTATTAATATTGACTTGCTAGTAGACTATATTGTGCTATTTTAAGTGTTAACTATCAAGAATATCTCAGTAGGTTCAGAATTCATTGTGGAAACATTCAATTTAACTATAAATTGGGTAAAATCATTTTTCTGCACAAATGAGTATTTGCTCGCCTCCTAAATAACAATATTTATCTGACCAGAATAATATAATATAGGCATTTTTAAACCCTGCTTTTCTTAAATCTTCTAATAACTCCCACCCAAAAGTATAAAAGCTGAGACAGCCTTTTTTTGAGAGAGGATCACCGTGGTATTCTGGAGTAGTTAAGTGTTTAATTTCACCTTCACTTATTGTTGCACGAACTAGATTGCTTTGGCTGTTCAAATCAAAAGGGACAGAGAAAAGTAACTTTCCATTAGGTTTTAAAACCCTAAAAATTTCTTTTAATGCTTTTTTATAATGTGGAATGTGTTCAAAACAATCAAACGAAAGAACATAATTAAAAATACCGCTATTAAAGCTCAGCATGGTTAGGTCTTGGTGTTGGATTCTAATTGGAAAGTATTTAAATAATAACTTTATTTTATGCATCAAAGTGTCATTTTCAAAATACTCACTGCCAACAACATTGTCTTATTTATTATTCGTCCACTTCGCTAATAAACTAACCTGTTCAGTCATGTATATTTTATCTCTTGATTGGGGTTTAAATAAAGTTTCAAAAATATGAATACAACCTCTAACTCTATTGTTCAATTTTGTTTTGTTGCAGATTAACCTCTCTCTAAGGTTAAGTTCATTGCCATTTGAATAAAGAGTATCTACCAAAAATTTACTGTTAGATTTTGCAGTCCAAGAATAGCCATCGATATAAAACTGTTTAAGTGTTTTTATTTTTTGATTGAGTTTAAAATCAATACCTTGTAACACTTTTATTTGTTTATTTTTTTTTTGTAAGTGAGATTGATACTCTTTAAAATTAGAAATTCTGTTAATATGCATAATTTTTAATACCTGAACTTATTTTATCTGGATTATCAGTTTTAACCGATAAATTTGGTTTATTTTTAATTCGTTATATTGTGGCAAAACATCACTAGGAGCCTGTCCGAGAACAGAAAATTTATTCCAGAAAACCTGGATTTGTGCTATTTTTCGCTTTTTATCGGCAAATAGCGGGGCTATTCTTCTCAAAAAACCAAAAAATAGCCCTAAACCCAGCTTCTCTTCATAACGATTCCTGTTCTCGGACAAGCTCCTAATCTTTCTCACTTATCAAGCACCTGCCATTTTTATGTTCGTGAACGATTAGAGACAAAATACAACAGCACACCCAAGACTATCACGCCTAGGCTCATTAACGCTTCTTGGGGTTTTTCGATAATAATGTAAGTAAGTGTCCATCCCATTAAACACAAATACAAAATCGGGGTTATTGGGTAAAGCCATGTTTTGTAAGGTCGTGGTAAGTCTGGTTGTGTTTTGCGCAAGACGATAACACCGAGCACAGTGGCAAAATTACTAACGCCCAAGGTGAAGCCTGCAAACACCAATATAAATTTAAAAGAAGAGGTTAAAACAAATAAAATAGCCAGTGCCGATTGCAGAATAATGGCATTAACGGGTATATCATTTTTGTTTGTTTTTGCTAATTTTTTGAAGACGGGGTAATCTTGCCCAATAGCTTGAAAGGCTCGTGGACCTGCCATGGTCATGGCACTAACGGTGGAGATAAAGATAACCGACAAACTCAAGGCTAAAATTGTTGCGCCTTTTTCTCCAAACACATAATCCGCTGCAATATAGGCAAACTTTTCATTGCCAGCCATCTGATTTATTGGAGCGGTATAAAGAAAGATAAAATTCAACAAAACATAAAGAACGGTTACCGTTAACGTGCCGATTAATAACACTTTGGGCAAGCTCTTTTGTGGGTTTTCAATTTCACTGGAAATATAAGTAGCAGAATTCCATCCCATGTAAGAATAATTCACATAAATCAGTGAAACAGCAAAACTGCTGGAAAAAACAACATTAAGGTCACTTGCTTGAGGTAAAAAAGAAATGCCTTGTGGGGCATCCACCGTAAAAAAAGCCAGAAGGCTAAAACCGACAATCAACAAAAGCTTAAACAATGTCATGAGTTGGTGAAAGCCACCGCTGTTTTTGTGGTTGCTGATGTGAATGGCTGTTAATAACACGATTAATCCAACCGCTAAGAATTGACTATTCAGCGCAGGAAATACTTGCGTCATGTAAGTAGCAAAAAGAATCGAAACCAGAGCCACAGGTGCTGCAAAACCAATAGCCACTGACACCCAGCCAGTAACAAATCCAAGCATGGGGTGATAAATACGACTCAAAAAATTATACTCGCCACCCGAACGAGGTAAAGCCGCTCCGAGTTCGGCATAACTCAAAGCACCAAACAAAGCCGTCAAGCCACCAACAGTCCACAGCAACAAAATTACAAAAGGCGATTGAATATCAAGTAATTGAAAACCCAAAGAGGCAAAAACACCCGTGCCAATCATGTTGGCAATAATGACCGATGTGGCGGAACGTGCGGTGTATTTCTTTTGTGGTGTTGCCACTGATAAACTCCTAAGCTATGATACCAACCCTATCTTAACATTTTTTTACTATGCAACAATACAAACTTGAAATTCAAACCCAAGGGCGTGGTTATTCAATTATCACTGCGCAAATTGAACAGTCCATCGAAATTGCAGAAATAAAAGTGGGTTTATTACACGTGTTTTTACAACACTCCAGTGCCAGTCTAACCATCAATGAAAATGCTGACCCAACCGTACGCGAAGATTTCAAAAATTTTGAAGAAAAACTGGTGCCACGTAACTTTCCCTATCGGCATAATTACGAAGGCGATGATGACATGCCAGCCCATATAAAATCCTCCCTTTTTGGCTGCCAACTGACTATTCCCATCGCAAATGGTCGCCTAGCCTTAGGAACATGGCAAGGCATTTACTTAAACGAACACCGCGATTATCCTCATACGAGAAGATTGGTTTTAACGGTAAGTGGTTAGGACTTAAAAAATCGGCATAGCAAATTGGTCTGCAAGCCACAAACCCATTGGTAAGTGGGATTTATCCAACTAAAAACCTAATAAAGTTACAAAGCGTCGGTTAAAACCAACAATCCAGCAATGAGTTCTAAAAATAATTAATATAAACAACACTCGCCCATGTGCCAACGACCAGTATTTGCCCTAAAAAAACAGCTGCAGAACCCATGTCTTTGGCGCGTTTGGCGAGGTCGTGGTATTTTTCTCCACAAACCATATCAACCACCGCTTCGATGGCAGAGTTGAGGATTTCGATGATTAACACCATCAACAATACCGAAAGTAACAGCAATAATTGCATTGGTGATTGTGCTAAATATATTGCACAGGGTGTTAAAATTAAGGCAAGATAAACTTCTAAACGAAAAGATGCTTCGTGTTTGAACGATGCTTTTAATCCTTGCATTGACCATAAAAAGGCCGCATAGATTTGTTTGATTCCCCTGCGTTGTTTGCTTGCCATTTTATGCTTCTTCTTGCCACACAAGATTGGGTTGTTTAACCGCTTTTGCATCATCTAGACGGCGATTTGGTGCGGTATGCGGTGCTTGCTTTATTGGCTCAATATCATCTGTTGCTTGTTTGAGAATATCCGCCATCGCTGCCACAAACTTATCAATGGTTTGTTTGGATTCTGTTTCGGTTGGTTCTATCAACATACATTCTGCCACCAAAAGTGGAAAGTAAATTGTTGGCGCATGCATGCCATAATCCAATAATGTTTTTGCCACATCGGTTGCGGTTAAACTCAAGTCTTTGGCTTGTTTTTTCAAGGTGACAATAAACTCATGGCTGGCACGGCGGTTAGGAAATGCCAACTGAAACCCTACTCGCTCTAATTCTTTCATTAAATAATTAGCATTTAAAGTGGCAAATTCAGCGATGCGAGGCATGCCTTCTTTGCCCAACATAAGGGCATAGATATAAGCACGCAGATTAACCCCAACATTGCCCGCAAAGGCTGATAGTCTGCCAATGGTTTTGGGTGCTTGTTTTTCATCAACATAATGGTAACCATTTTGGTCTTTACCCACATAAGGAATCGGCATATAAGGCACCAGGCGTTTACCAACACCAATGGCTCCAGAACCTGGTCCACCGCCACCGTGAGGTGTTGAGAAGGTTTTATGTAAGTTCATGTGAATCACATCAAAGTCCATGTCACCTGGGCGTACTTTGCCTAGTATGGCATTTAAATTGGCTCCATCGTAATACAGCAAACCGCCTGCTTCGTGAACCAGTTTTGCAATTTCAGTAATATTGGGCTCAAATACACCTAATGTTGATGGATTGGTGAGCATGATACCTGCTGTTTTTGGTCCCAGTAATGGCACCAAATCATGGATATTGATATTGCCATCGCGGTTGGTGCGAATTTCTTTCACTTTATATCCACACATGATGGCTGTTGCAGGGTTGGTGCCATGAGCAGCATCAGGCACAATGATCTCATCACGCTCTAAATCATTGCGGTCTTGGTGGTATTTTTTGATCATGGCAATACCTGAAAATTCGCCTTGTGCTCCTGCCATTGGTGTAAGTGAAACCGCTTTCATGCCAGTGACATCTTGTAAAATCTCTTGCAAATGGTGCATGCAAGATAAAATACCCTGTGACAAGCTTGTTGGTGCATACGGATGGTGATTTAAAAACCCATCACTCATTGCCAAGGAGTTGCAGACCCGTGGATTGTATTTCATTGTGCATGATCCCAATGGATAAAAATGCGTATCAATGGAAAAGTTTTTCTGGCTTAAACGGGTGTAATGCCTCACCACATCAAGCTCACTTACTTCGGGCAAACCAAGTTTTGTTTGCCTTTGTAATTCTTTGGGAATATTGACGGAATCAATTGCCTCCGTTGGGGCTTGTGCAAAGGCTTGACGACCTGCTTTTGATTGTTCAAATATCAGCATGGTATTAACGTTGTCCACGAGGAATAGAAAATAAGAAAGCCTAAATTTTACAAGACCATGGCTTAGAAATATAGCCTTATGATTAAGTCAGCTTAAAAAAGATGGTTTAATGATACTTGGTAATTGCGTCCAGCAGCCTCGAGTCCTGAACCATGTTCTCGGTATTTTTTATCAAATATATTCTCTATTCCAAAACGAAGGGTTGATGTGCCTGAGAGTTTCCAATTTACATGAACATTATAGGTGGTAAATCCTCCCGTTCCATTGGGATGAATGCGAGGGTCTCGAATATCGCGTGCACTTAATCGGTCTTGCGCAGCAGCAAAAATAATTTTTGGATTTATGCTCCACTTGTCATTTATTGTTTTTTTGTAGCCAATAAATCCGTTCAGTGGTGGAACTCTATCGGCTGGTTCTGACACTAATTGTGAGTTTTCTCTTCCCCAGGTATAATTTATTACCGCCTTAAGTTCGGATGTATCACTGATATCATACCGAATACTGCTCTCTAACCCATAAAGAACCACGTCATTAATATTTTGGGAGTGGACGATAAATTGCCCAGAATCGGTTAATTCTCCTGTTTCAACACTGGCAATTTTATCGGTGTATTGAGAGTAGAATAAGGCAAAATCTACAAACCAATGGCTGCCGAAATGTTTCCAACCAATATCCAGTGTGTGTACTGATTCTGGTTTTATTTCTGTATTGATGATATTAAAACGATTGCCGGGTCTTTCTCCTATCTGTCCCAAATCAAATATATTGGGCGGCCTAAAACCACGACCTAAATTAGCAAACAGGCGGTTATTGGTATCAACATGATACAGCCAGCCGACATGCCAAGTTAAATCGTCTAAATCCAAAACATCATGAGCAATATCTGGGCTGTTTAAATCAATGCGATAATCACTGTAACGGACTCCAAAAGTAATGTCTTGCCTTTCTAAATATTTGGTCGCATCGGCAAATATTCCCAGATGACGCATGGTAGAGTTATCAGGAAAACGCGAGGGTTTTTCGCTTTGAATCCCAAAGGATAATTCTTGTTTAGCGCTATTGATAGTGTCGTGGTAATAATCAAGCCCATAAACCACATCAATGCCTTTGTTAAAACTCTTATTAAATGTGCTTTGAAATGTAAAAAGTGTGCTTTGGTTTTGCTCTTTTGTAAGGGAGTCAGAACCAAAGGGAGACCTCATGCGGTGGTCTTTAATTTTTTGCCAAGCAACATGGTAATCAGACTGATCATAAATCGCAGTACTGCTTTGGTCATTATAGCTTAAATGAACAAATTGCCTTTCGTTGGGTGAATACAAAAATAAAGAAGAGTCGGGTTGTATTTGACCAAAACCCGCCACCAAATCATCAACCCGAGGTGTGGCAGGTTGAGACAAGAATTGCATATCAAAGGTAAGGGCTTTGTGTTCGTTTAGTTTAAACACCCACTTATTATTAAATGCTTTTGATGTATAGGCAGTAAATGGAATAGTCTCTCCACCACCGATTGTGCGTGTGCCTATATCTTGGTAACTTAAACCGACTGTTGTGGCAATTTTATCATTACCAAAATCCATCATGACATGACTTAAACTTTTCTCGTCAGCCGAATCATAAGAAAAGAAAACATCACCTTGTTGTTGCCATTCTTGACCTGAAAACTGGGGTGTATGCGTAATGACATTGAGCACACCTCCTAATGCATCACCTCCATAAAGCACGGATGCAGGACCACGGATTATTTCAATTTGTTCGGTCATGAAAGGGTCAACCAGAGCTAAATATTGGTTAGGTGAATTGCGAAAAAAGGCAGTATTTAAACGCATGCCATCAATTAAATGAACATTTTCTGAGCCTTTTAGTCCACGAATAATAGGAATGCCTTGTCCTGGAGTGGTTTGTTGAATATACACGCCTGCTTCTTCACGCAGTAAATCAGGCAAAAGGGTAATGTTTTTTTCAAGGATTTCTGCTTTGGTCACAACCGAAACAGCGGTCGATAGGTTTTCAACACTTTGTGCTTTTTTTGAGGCAATTACGACAACATTTTCAATGGTATCCGCTTCATCATTGCTGTGCATTTCTGCTTGAGATACGGCGAGAGTTTGCAAAATAGAAATTAGTGTTATCATGAATCAAAAAATCCTAAAAGAGATTAAACCGATCTGAAAGTTACAAAAAGAGGCGCATTGTATCACTTAATATTAACCCGCAGGGTTAATAATCAGTATGTATTTCTCTATTTCTTTTTTCGTGATGATGTAAGCTTTGGTTAATTTTGTATAAAGCGTAACTAAATCGCTAATTGGATTTTTATTTGTGGAAGCCACTTCCATTTTGCGTGCAAAGAAACTTAAACCATTGGCTCCAATATTAGCACTAGTTGATTTTAACATGTGGGCTTTTTTCTTAACCTCATCACGGTCTTTGTTTTTTAAAGCTTCCCTTATACTTGATAATATTTTGGGTGTTTCTTGCTCAAACATTTCCAGTAACTGGTGAATTTCTTCACCCATAAACTCTTGAATTTCTTCAAGTGCTTTTATATTTAACCATTTTGAGTTGATAGAACTCAGGTTGTTTTCTGCTTTTGACGTTGCAGGCTTTTCACTTAAAGTCTCCAAGGGTATCGTTTGTGTGTTATTACTTTGAGAGGGCTCTAATTTTGATGGAGCCTTATGAAGTATCAAAGGATCCCATTTTTTTAACGTTTTTTCTAAAATATAACGGTTCAATGGTTTAGACATGTAATCATCCATGCCCGCATCCAAACATTTTTCTTTATCTCCCATCATGGCATTGGCAGTCATTGCTAAAATTGGCGTATGGTTTAATCCCGCAGCCGTCTCATAATCTCTCACCCTAGCCGTACATTTATAACCATCCATTACAGGCATTTGGCAGTCCATTAAAATCATTCGATAACGGTTTTGTTTCACTTTTTCTAATGCTTCTTGCCCATTTAAAGCAACATCAAAAGGGTAGCCAATGTATTGAATGAGTTTTTCGGCTACTTTTAAATTGATTTCATTATCTTCCACTAACAGTATTTCTGGAATGATGTTTTCAAGTTCTTTTGGGTCTTCTGTGACTTTGCCTACATTTGCAGAGGTTTTAACTTCTTCTGCAATAGACTCTTGTGCTGCCTGCATGACTTCAATCCGATTGAGGTGTTCTTCAATATCATCATGTTTGGATAGCAGTTTGACGTTTTTAAGACTAGGAATACCCGCAATGTTTTTATTCTCGGTTAGAATTAAAACATGAAGGTTTGCCATTTTATTGTCTTTTTCAATATCCTCACATAAGCTTCGGACTTGTTTCCCTGCTGTTTCAAAATCAAGCAACATGATAACGTTTTTAGTGTTGTCTGAATTTTTATTTATGGATTCATATATTTCATAGGCTTGAGTTAAGCCAAGAGCTTTTTGAAAATTAATATTTAATGCCTTCAAATCTTTTGATACTTTGTTAAACAATAAAGGGTTTGTGTTGATAATTATCGCTTGAAAACTGGACGAACTGGTAATGCCTGATTGTGTTTCACCAACAGATTTCAATAAAGGCAAGTCAAAGAAAAAGGTACTGCCTCTGCCTTTTTCTGATTTTAATCCGATTGTACCATGCATTAATTCGACTATTTTCTTGCTAATGGCTAAACCCAAGCCTGTTCCGCCAAACTTACGTGTGCTCGAACCATCTTCTTGAGTAAAGGGTAGAAAGATGTTTTCTATGGTTTCTTTATCCAACCCAATGCCTTGGTCGGCAACCGAAAAACGAACCACCTCTTTATCAGGAAAATCTTTTAATTTCTTTGCCGAAATCTTTACCGTTCCGCCAGAAGAAAATTTAATGGCATTACTAATGAGATTGGATAACACTTGACGTATTCGTGTCGGATCTCCGCGCAATAAAGGACTAACGTTGTTGTTGATTTTAACAACTAAGGAAATGTTTTTATTATCCGCTGCCTTTTGATAGGTGGATTTGATTGAATCCATTAAACGTAGTATTTTAATACCACGAATTTCGACTGATAACTTTCCAGCTTCGACTTTAGAATAATCAAGCAAATCATCGATTAACTTTTGCATTTGAATGGCAGAAACATGGGCGGTACTTAAATAATCTTTTTGAAAGTCCGACAATTCAGAATCAAGCAATATGTCCAGTAGGGGAATGATGCCATTTAAGGGCGTTCTAATTTCATGGCTCATGGTTGCCAAAAATTCCATTTTAGCCATTGATGCCGCAGAGAGTTCAGATTCAATTTGTTTAATTTGATTGGTCAATTCTTGGTTGGCTTCTTTCATTTGATCAACTTGCGAGACTAATTCCAATTTTCCTGATTGGGATTGACTATCACTTATTTTTGATGTTTTTTTAACTTCAACTTCGTCTTTATAGTAAGTAAAAACAAATAACAGAGCCATAAAAACTAGGGTCGAAACAGCCAGCCCTGTGTGCGCTGGGTTTTCAAAAAACATTAACAAAACCACGTCGATGATAAGCAATGGGATTATTGCATAAAAGACATTCTTAATGTCTCTCAAGTACAGCAGTGCTGCAGCAGACAAGACCACAAAAACAAGAGAGTAGTGACCCGTATTATGTTGTAAAGAACTCCACATATAGAAGCCCCAAAATAAAGAACTCAACAATAAAAAATTTTCTTGGATATAAGCCTTTTGGTCGTAGGTTAATTTGTTTTGGATAATTGCTACTTTAGATAAGACAGGAATAAAAGTTAGGATAACTGCAACCCAAGCATAAACAGAGAACAGACCAAGACCTGAGGTGACTGTTGCCAAAACAAATGAGGTCACGAAGTATTTTGCACTATCTGTCTGTTGTAAAAAGTCTAGAATCCGATTAAGCATAGGAATATAAAAGCTTGAATTAAAGAAATATTCTAACAGAATTAATTAAGAAATTGCCAAAATAATGCGTTGTTTTATTGTTATAGTCAGATTCTAAAGCAATTTATACTGCTGTGTGGCTTATCAAAATTAAACTTGTTCACAATAATATGTGGAAATTATTACTTAACAGCGATAAACTAAATGGATATTAAATACTAAGGTTAAATCGTATGGATATTGCAGAGTTGCTCGCTTTTTCAGTAAAAAATAAGGCATCAGATTTACATTTGTCAGCAGGTTTACCCCCCATGATACGTGTGGATGGAGATGTACGTCGCATAAATTTACCACCACTTGATCACAAAGAATTGCACGCCATGATTTATGACATCATGAACGACGGGCAAAGAAAAGAATACGAAGAAATTTGGGAACTGGATTTTTCTTTTGAAATTCCTGGTCTTGCGCGTTTTCGTGTTAATGCCTTTAATCAAAATCGTGGCTGTTCAGCTGTTTTTAGAACCATTCCAACAGAAATATTAACTCTTGAAGACTTAAATTGCCCACCAATATTTAAGGAACTCATCAGTGTGCCACGGGGTTTGATTCTTGTGACAGGACCAACAGGTTCTGGTAAGTCAACAACATTGGCAGCCATGATAGATTACATCAATAAAAACGAACATGGTCACATATTGACAATCGAAGATCCGATAGAATTTGTACACACCAGTAATAAATGCTTAATTAATCAACGCGAGGTCTTTAGGGACACCAAGAGCTTTAGCAAATCGCTTAAATCTGCCTTGCGTGAAGATCCTGATATTATTTTGGTTGGTGAGTTACGTGATTTAGAAACCATTGAGTTAGCTTTAACAGCTGCTGAAACGGGTCACTTGGTTTTTGGAACCTTGCACACCAGTTCTGCTGCCAAAACTATTGATAGGATTATTGATGTGTTTCCTGCTGGTGAAAAACCCATGGTTCGTTCCATGTTGTCCGAATCACTGCGGGCAGTTGTGGCACAAACCCTTCTTAAGAGGGTTGGTGGTGGTCGAGTTGCTGCCCATGAAATCATGGTTGGGGTGCCAGCAATCCGAAATTTAATTCGTGAAGATAAGATTGCACAAATGTATTCATCCATTCAAACAGGGCAATCTTACGGCATGCAAACACTGGATCAATGCCTGATTGACTTGGTACAAAAAGGTGTTGTGACACGTCAGCATGCACGCGCAAAAGCGGCTAATAAAGCTGATTTTGAATAATTAATAAGAGAGAACAATCATGGATTTTAATTCCTACCTGAAATTAATGGCTCATAAAAAAGCCTCAGATTTATTTATTACGGCAAACTTGCCACCCAGTATCAAAATTCATGGTCGAGTTGTGCCCATAACCCAAACACCTTTGTCAAAAGCACAAGCAAAAGACTTGGTGATGGGCATAATGTCACCTTCTCAAAAAGAAGTCTTTGAAAGAACCCATGAGTGCAATTTTGCCATTGGCGTTGCGGCCGTTGGTCGATTTCGTGTTAGTGCTTTTTATCAACGCGCTTCAGTGGGGATGGTTATCCGTCGAGTTGAAACCAAAATCCCAACATTTGATTCGTTAAACTTACCTCCAATTCTGCCTGAGTTGGCACTGACAAAACGTGGGATTATGATTTTCGTTGGTGGTACAGGTACAGGTAAATCAACCTCACTGGCTGCTTTGATTGGTTACCGAAATGTCAACACCACTGGACACATCATTACCATTGAAGACCCAATAGAGTATGTTCACGAGCACCAAGGTTGCGTCATTACTCAACGAGAAGTTGGCATTGATACTGATTCTTTCGAAATCGCACTTCGCAACACCTTAAGGCAAGCCCCAGATGTCATTATGATTGGCGAAATCAGAACGCGTGAGACGATGGAGCACGCCATCACCTTTGCTGAAACGGGTCACTTTTGTTTAGCCACTTTGCATGCTAATAATGCTAACCAAGCATTGGATCGAATACTGCATTTCTTTCCTGAAGACAGACGCGATCAGCTGTTGATGGACTTATCCTTAAACATGAAGGCAATGATTGCTCAACAATTAATCCCCACCCCAGATGGCAAAGGACGAAGAGCCGCAGTAGAGGTGTTAATTAACACACCATTAGCAAAAGAACTCATTCGCAAAGGGGAAATTCACAAGCTAAAAGAATTAATGAAAAAATCAACCAATCTTGGCATGATTACATTTGATCAGTCGCTATTTGAGTTATACCAAGCCGGCGAAATTACCTATGAAGATGCCTTGCGCCATGCAGATTCGGCTAATGAAGTTCGATTAGCCATTAAACTCTCTCAAGGTGGTGATGCCAATAGTTTAGCAGCAGGACTTGATGGCATTGGCTTAATGGAAGATAAATAAGATATTATAAGTTATGCCAGAACAAACCTCACATCAGAAAAGTTGGCGCTCAAAGATATTTAAAATCATTTACCACTCAGATACTCCTGCTGGTAAATGGTTTGATATTTTACTCATCGTATTTATCATTGGCAGTGTCTTAACCATTATCCTTGATAGTGTCGCGCAATTGCACTTAGATTATGGGCATTGGTTTTATCTTTTAGAATGGATCTTCACCATAATATTCACTTTTGAATTTATCATTAGAGTCATCAGTATACGCCGTCCATTGCGGTATGTTTTTTCTTTTTTTGGCATAGTGGATATCTTGTCTATATTGCCAACTTACTTATCCTTATTTATTGGTGGTGCTCAACACTTATTAATTCTCCGTATTTTAAGAATTCTGCGTGTGTTTAGAATATTAAAGTTAGTTAGGTACACAAAAGAAGCCCAGTTACTTACTCAATCATTAGCAAATTCACGGCATAAAATATTTGTATTTTTCTTTTTTATTATTACCGTTTTGGTTTTATTTGGTTCAATCATGTACTTAATAGAAGGGCCAGAAAATGGATTTGATAGCATTCCTGGTGGAATTTATTGGGCTGTGGTGACATTAACCACCGTTGGTTATGGAGATATTGCACCGCATACCATTCTTGGGCGCATGGTGGCATCGATGATTATGCTCACAGGTTACTCTATTATTGCTGTTCCAACGGGAATATTTGCTGCCGAATTTAATAAAGAAACTAAACGAGTGCGGGATAATGCTCGCGTATGCACCACATGCAATTTAAGGGGGCATACTAAAAACGCCATCTATTGCCGCAGATGCGGTGAAGAACTTTAAGATTGTTTTCTAGTCGAAGCCTAATTGGTTTTTTTCAGGTATAATCTCTGGGTCTGAAAAAACGGAGAAATTCCATGAAAAAAATCATCCTTACTCTCTTAACTCTCGGAGTCTTAAGCGCGTGTATGCAAACAAACAAAAAAAACACCACGAAACAGGTCACAAACAACTCACCCATTACTTACCCTAATACAAAAAAAGGAGACGTGGTTGATAACTACTTTGGTACAGCCGTTGCCGATCCCTACCGATGGTTAGAGGATGATAGGGCAGAAGACACAGCAGCTTGGGTGAAAGCCGAAAATAAAGTGACTCATGATTACTTAAATCAAATACCCTACCGTGAAAAAATAAAAAACCGTTTAACTAAAATCTGGAACTACGAAAAAGTCACGGCTCCATTTAAAGAAGGCAAATACACCTATTTTTATAAAAACAATGGTTTACAAAATCAATACGTTATGTATCGCAAAGACGCCAACGGCAATGAAGAAATTTTCTTAGATCCCAATACGTTTAGCGAAGATGGTACGGTTTCACTTGGACAGGTGAGTTTTTCAAAAGATGGCTCAATTGCCGCTTATGCGATTAGTGAAGGTGGCAGTGATTGGCGCAAAGTCAAAGTTATTGATGTCGAGTCAAAACAACAAACCGAAGAAACATTGGTTGATATTAAATTTTCAGGGCTCTCATGGTATAAAAATGAAGGCTTTTATTACTCCAGTTATGACAAGCCAAAGGGCAGTGAATTATCGGCGAAAACCGACCAACACAAATTGTATTACCACAAATTAGGCACAAAACAATCAACTGACCAGGTGGTTTTTGGTGGCACAGCAGCACAAAAACACCGTTATGTCGGTGGCGATGTCACTGAGGACAACCATTATTTAATTATTTCAGGTGCCGTTTCAACCAATGGCAATCGTCTATTTCTTAAAGATTTAACCAAAGCAAATTCCCCATTAGTTACTATTTTAGATCACACCGATTCTAATACTTATGTGATTGATAACATCGGTTCAAAACTATATTTGGTGACGGATTTAAATGCACCAAATAAAAAAGTGGTGACCGTTGATGCATCAAACCCAACATCAACAAACTGGGTTGATTTCATTTCTGAAACAAATAATGTTTTATCAACAAGCACTGGTTCTGGTTATTTTTTCGCCAATTATATGGTCGATGCGGTCACACAGGTCAAACAATACGATTACGATGGTAACTTAGTGCGAGAAGTGAAGTTGCCAGGTGTCGGTACAGCCAGTGGCTTTGGTGGTAAAAAAGAGGATGAAACTTTGTATTATACCTTCTCAAATTACGTCACTCCAGGCACAACCTATGCTTATGATGCACAAACTGGGGATTCAAAGGTTTATAATAAGCCTAAAATTGATTTTGATTCCGATAGCTATACCTCAAAACAAGTATTCTACACGTCTAAAGATGGCACCAAAGTGCCGATGATAATCTCCTATAAAAAAGGCATTAAACTAAATGGCAAAAACCCAACAATCCTCTACGGTTATGGTGGATTCAACATCAGTTTAAAACCACGCTTTAGCATTACTCGCGCGGTATGGATGGAACTTGGTGGCATTTATGCGGTGGCAAACTTGCGTGGTGGTGGCGAATACGGCACCCAATGGCATGATGCGGGCACACAGCAGAAAAAGCAAAATGTGTTTGATGATTTTATTGCGGCTGGTGAGTATTTAATTAACAATAAATACACCTCGAAACAAAAACTTGCAATCATGGGAGGCTCAAACGGTGGGTTACTGGTGGGTGCAGTCATGACCCAACGCCCTGATCTTATGCAAGTGGCACTGCCAGCCGTAGGTGTACTGGATATGCTGCGTTACCACACATTTACCTCTGGTGCAGGCTGGGCGTATGATTATGGCACCAGCGAACAATCAAAAGAAATGTTTGACTACTTGCTCGGCTATTCTCCTGTACACAATGTCAAACAAGGTGTGGATTATCCTGCCACTCTTATAACAACAGGCGACCATGATGATCGCGTTGTTCCAGCTCACTCTTTTAAATTCGCCGCCCAATTGCAAGCCAAAGGCAGTAACAAAAATCCATTATTGATACGCATAGAAACCGACGCAGGTCACGGAGCAGGCACACCCGTATCCAAAACCATCGACCAATACGCCGATATCTTTGCTTTTACTTTGTGGAATATGGGTGTTAAGCAGTTGTAAATGTGCTAAGAGCGACTAAGAGGGCGTCTTTAGTGCAGCAGTGAATTACAAAAGACTCCATTTCGAGCCGCTACTTGAGAATCTAAAAAGCCCACTTACCTCAAAAACAACAAATGTACATTTGCACATATGCAGACAAAATGATAAAATTTAAATTTTTTAATTATTTGAAAATGAGATTATCAATAGAAGTAACACCAGAACAACACCAGCTTTTAAAAGTGGCAGCTGCTTTACAAGGTGAGTCAATTAAAGATTTCGTTTTAAAACGGACTTTGCCTGATATAGAAGAGCATATGGCTTTGAAAAAGTTAGAAGATTTTCTACGCCCAAGAATAAAGTCGGCAAAAGCAGGGAGTTTCACGAAAGATTCAGTAAATGAAATTTTTAAAAGCGTTATAAATAAGAGTATTTAAATTGCAAAGTTATAAAATTACGGAAGATGCAAAAGTTGATTTAATTGAAATTGCTCACTATACTTTAAATAAATGGGGTAAAGATACATTTATCAAATATAGAAATGGGCTGGAGAAAGCCTTTAATGCCATTGCTAAACAAACCTCCATTAAGAAAATATTTTCTGAAAAACTGTCCGACGTTTTTGTGAAAAAATATAAGCATCATTACATTTTTTATATTAACCAAAAAAACACAGTCATTATTATCGCAGTTATTCATGAAAAACGTGATATCTTAAGTCATTTGACACGACGTTTAGAGTCATAAATAGTTCAGTTAATACACCTTGCTAAGACGGGTATTTTTTCTCATTGTCATTTGACAATCTATTCAATTAATCATTAAATACATGCATGAAACAAAAAAACGAACTTTACGCGGCGGTGGATTTGGGATCCAATTCTTTTCATATGGTGGTGGCTGAGTTTGTTAATCATCAGATGCATGTGATTGATCGGCACAAAGACATGGTACGTTTGGCTAACGGACTTGATGATGAAGGGCGATTGTCTGGTGAGAAGATGGATGAAGCGATTTCTTCGCTTGAAAAAATAGGACAGCGCATAGCGCACATACCCAAATCTCATTTGCGTATTGTTGGTACCAATACATTACGCAAAGCAAAAAATGCTGAGGAGTTTTTGGCGCGGGCATCAAGTGCATTGGGCAAACCCATTGATATTATTTCTGGGCGTGAAGAAGCGCGAATTTTGTATTTGGGTGTGGCACATTCACTTGCCAGCAATCAGGGCAAACGTTTGGTGATTGACATTGGCGGAGGTTCGACTGAGTTGATAATTGGTGAAGAATTTACGCCCCTCTTGCGAGAAAGCTTACACATGGGTTGCGTTAGTTACACAAAAAAGTTTTTTGCTGACGGCAATATTTCAAAAAGCAATTTCAAAAAAGCCGTTCGTTCGGCGCAACGTCAATTGCTTTCCATTGTTAGTAAATACCAACAGTTGGGCTGGAACACCGTTATTGGTGCATCAGGAAGTATGCGTTCGACGGCTAAAGTTATTGTGCACAATGAATACGCACGGTATGGCATTGAAAAAGAGGGTTTGGATAAACTCATTAAAAAATGTTGTGATTTGGGTACTATTGACAAACTCAAAAATCTGGATGGGCTAAGTTCTCGCCGAAGACCTGTTTTTATCGGTGGATTAGCCATAATTAAAGCCTTGTTCGATTCACTGGAATTTCAAACCATTCAAGCCTCAAGTGGAGCCTTGCGCGAGGGCATTGTTTATGATTTAAGCGGTCGTTTGCACCACAATGATATTCGCAGGCGCAGTATTGATAAGCTCGTTAAGCAATTTGAAATTGATATATCGCACAGCAAACGGGTGAAAGCTACCATTGATGATTTGATCAACTTAAGCAATATTAAACTCTCTGAATCTCAACACGAATTGCTTAATTGGGCAGCACAATTGCATGAATTGGGTTTAAATATATCTCATTCCCATTTTGAAAAACACGCAGCTTATATCATTTCTCACGCAGACATGCCTGGTTTTTCTACGCAAGAACAGCTAAAACTATCTGTTATTGTTGCCTCACTCCGACGTAAAATCAAAAAAGAATGGTTGCAAAAATTGTCGAGTAAACAGCAAGTAAAACTTTTACCATTAATCGTTATATTTCGCGCTGCGACCTTATTAAATCGCCCGAGAACTGACGACAATATCCCATTAGAGTCCATCACCTTAGACGATAAAAGCATTGAGATTAAGTTTCAAAACGATTGGCTAAACAATCATCCACTTACCTTTGAAGATCTAGAATCTGAGAAGAAGTATCTGAAAAACTTGGGCATTAAGTTAAAACTCTACTCAACTCCATCGCAAGCATCTTGATAACCCAAATCACAACTTTTTTCATAAAGTAGGGTTGCTTTTTCTTTATCCATTTTTACACCATCACCGTATTCATAATTTACAGCTAAATTATAACAAGCGGTTTCTTCGTCGTTATCACAGGCATGAGAATAATAGGTGTTGGCTTTTTTTTGATTCTTTTTCGTGCCCTCTCCAGTATCGTACATTATAGCCAGTCCAAGGCAACCAATTTCATCCTCTAACTCACATGATGTTGTAAAATATTTGAATGCTGTTTTGCTGTTTTTTTTGACACCATTGCCCTTTTTATACAAGTAGGCTAAATTTGCACAGGCTGTCCCTTCTTCATTATTGCAAGCCATGGTGTAATATTTATGTGCTTGTTTATAATTTTGTTTTACGCCTTTTCCGTCAGCGTAAACAACCCCAAGGTTATAGCAAGAATAACTGTCATTCAATTCACAACCTTTGCGGTATAACTCAAAGGCTTTGACCTTGTTTACATTCACTCCTTGGCCCGAATCATAATAATAGCCCAAAACCCGACAACTGTAGCCATCATTCAAACCACAAGCTTTAGTGTAAAATTTTGTTGCTTTTGCATAGTCAATCAAATTGCCACCCAAACCTTCATCAAAAACATCTCCAAGATCCGAACACACATCAACATCGCCTTTTTCACAAGCAAGATATGCCTCTTTTGGTATTTCACAAAGAACGGTAAAACTTGCTAAAACAAGTAAAGTTAATAAGGTGTATTTCATTTTTTTGATTCCCGATATTTAAATGTTGAGTGGGTATTATATAGATTTATTTTGAAGCGATTGTTAACAAATGTTCAGTAGCTAATTCATTGCATTGTTTTGAAAGTGTTTTAATATCAGGTGGGGTAAAGTTGGGATTAACTTAAATAACGACTTTCATCATTTACTCTGTTGGATCTTGGTACATAAAACGCTTGTAGCCAAACTTTTTATACAATTTATTAAACACCAAAGTACGCTGCATTTGTGTGTCTTTTAGTTTAGCAAACATGTCGTATGCCTGGTTAATTAATTGCACTTTATGCTGTTTATCAAACATCATCGTTGCGCCTGAAGTCATGGCAATCTCATCGGCACCAACTATTCTGGTGTAGATTAATTGCCCAATAATGCCTTCACTTTTACAAAACCCCAAATCCACAATACGGATTAATTGCGAATCAGGCTCAAGCAAGTTTTGTAACCAAACATAACTGTTTTGAATATCAATTTTTTCAATAGAATAAACAGAAGGTTTTGTAGCAATCATTGAATCGATTAGTTTGCCTTCAACTTCAGTAAGCGAGTCCCTGTGTTTTTTATTAAAATTTTCAACACCAGTGCTGCCATTGTTACCTAAGCAATCATTGATAACAAAATCGTAAAAACGGTATTGCTCCCCTTCGTTTTTAAATGAAATTTTATTCATTCTTAGCATTTTCATCAAACGCGCCGCTTTTTTAAAATGGTTGCGCGCAATGCTGCCCAAAAGTTTTCCATTGAGCTCCATGCCAACGGCTCTTAAGTTCTGGTATTTTTGTATTTGTTTCATTTTTCCTTTTTTAATTTAACTCTTTAAATGGTATTTTACCCACAATAATTGATAACCATGTATAAGGTTGTATAATAGGGTTATGAAAACACAATATACGTTATCTGAAGCGGCTAAAATTCTTGGCAAAAATCCTGAAACACTCAGAAGATGGGATAATGACAATAAACTTAATGCTATTCGTGAACCTATTAGTAATTATAGGGTTTATAACAAAAAACAGTTAGAAATATTTCCTGAATTTAATGAATACATTAAAAACGTCACTGAATCTAATTACGTTAAAGCCGATAGAGATTACTCGGTCATTGAGTTGTTTGCTGGTGCGGGAGGATTAGCCCTAGGAATGGAGCAAGCAGGCATTAAGTGCGAGGTATTGAATGAAATTGATAAATGGGCATGTCAAACTTTGCGAGAAAATCGACCTGCATGGAATGTACTAGAGGGCGATATAAAATCGTGTGATTTTACCGATTACACAAACAAAGTCGATATTGTTACCGGTGGCTTTCCATGCCAAGCCTTTAGTTATGCAGGCAAAAAATTGGGTTTAAAAGATGCCAGAGGCACATTGTTTTATGAATTTGCTCGTGTGGTAAATGAAGTGAAACCACCGATATGCATTGGTGAAAATGTTCGTGGTTTATTGAGTCATAAAAAAGGCAAAACATTAGAAGGCATGATTTCAATACTTGATGAAATTGGTTATAACGTCGTTGCTCCGGTTCAAGTGTTAAAGGCCGTTAATTATAATGTTCCTCAAAAACGCGAACGTTTAATCCTAGTCGGCATTAGAAAAGACATTGCAACCCAATACAATTATCCAAAGCCCTACGATACTGTTTATAATTTGAAAGATGCCTTAAAGAAAGGTGAATTATTTGATTGCGATGTTCCTCAATCAAATGGTTCTACCTACCCTGAGCATAAAGAAAAGGTATTAGAACTCGTTCCCCCAAAAGGTTATTGGCGAGACTTGCCTTTAGATATTCAGAAAGAGTATATGCAAAAAAGCTTTTATCTAGGCGGTGGTAAAACGGGCATGGCAAGGCGAATTGGCTGGGATGAGCCTTGTTTAACCTTAACCTGTAGCCCCGCACAAAAACAAACCGAACGCTGTCACCCAGATGAAACCCGTCCTTTTACTGTCCGAGAATACGCTCGCATCCAAACCTTTCCCGACACATGGAATTTTATAGGTTCAGTCTCGCAACAATACAAGCAAATTGGTAATGCAGTACCAGTAAATTTGGCGAAGGAGATTGGCTATTCGATCGTTAACTTTTTGAATGACTATTATTTGAGTTTATCAAAGCCCAAATAATAACTGTAATTTTCAAAGTTAATTTCATCTAAAAGACTGCGTTGGGATTCATTCGCACTGTTGCTTATTTCTGTCAGTGCTGAATTCTCTGGTTTGTTGGATTTTTCATTAGATTTAAGAAAATCATCAATTGCCATTGGTAAGACTTTATACAAATCATACAAGGCACTCTCTTGACCTGTTAGCATTTGATAAAATAAATCTCCAGATATTTTAAACACACGTGAATGGCTGTATTCTTTACCATTTATAATACCAGCCCAATGTTGTGAAAAACTTTTGGTAGCTAAAATCTGAACCCAATAACATTTGGCTTGTTTATTAGTGTCTGCATAATGAGCCAATTTTTGAAACAAACTTTCTGCCGAGCTACTGTTCATAGTATTGTGTTTATTTTTAATATCAGCAAACAAACTATCATCTGCTGCTTTGATATCAAAACCACTTAGATTACCCATTTCATAGCCGTCAATTCCTCCGAGAATTTCTTCATGAAAAGTTCCTATTGAATTGTTGATGGATTTATCTATTTGACGGCTTATTTCCGTTTTGATTAATGTTTCTTCATCCAATTTATTAAACTTCGTATCAAAAGTTAGTTTTATGACATCAATCTTATTTTTGTAGAATTTCTTTTTTGAGATATCAGCTTTGGCTTTTAAATATGAATTGTGAAGGTTTTCTATGCAAGCAAGAAAGTAAGTGACTGTCCGAAATGTAGGATAGGTATATGTTTGTCATTATTACAATATAAACTTATTAACTGATTTTTCAAGTTTTAAATTAGCTGATAAACACTAAAAATATTTACATCTTACGGTAGGAACATGTGATTTCTGTATGTTTTAGACAAGTTAGATGTTAACCTGAAAAGTTAATATGCAATTTAAATTTAAAAACCCTATGAACCTTTGATGATATTTTTCTTTACAAAATCAACTCCTACTCGAATTGGATGTGCAAAACTATGATTAGCAATTCGTTGTGCATAATTTTGTTTAAGTGTAAATAAATAAGTAATTTTATTTTTATTGGAATTGTTATCAGAATCCCAATCTAAAAATTCAATTTGTTTATCAATAAAGTTTGTACAAGGTATGTAAAGTTGGATTGGTTTTACATATTCACCATTTGTCCAAGATATACATGAATCTGCGTTAATGTATGAAATAAATCCTCCATCTCCTTTTTGTAGACCCTTTTCTAAATTTATTTTAAAACCTTTAACAAAGAAATATCTGAAATCAACACTACTTTTGCCATTATGTAAGACACAATCACATAATGCAGTAATACATAAATAATATTTATCATCGCTTCCAACAAATATGTCTCCAAAACCAAGTTTAGTTTTTGAGTTTAAATAAGATCCATTATAAAAAATATTCAATTTCGCAATTTCCATGTTACTTATATTGAATCTCTTTTTAGAAATTTTATTTAAAAAATCATAATCAAGAATTTTTAGCTTTGAATCTTCCAAAGTGATTCTGGCTTGCTCTAACAATATGGACATCATATAAGAATTAAATTCTTGGTGTAAATCGTGATCAATTAATTGTTTCCGATGATACATAAGCGTATTTAAATTAGTGTCTAATAAATTTTCGTCAATAAATGATGAGTAATTTGTAAAATTATTTTGCATATCAAGGCCTAACAATTGTGTAAAATTATTTTCACTTTTGGTAATTTGAGAAATCAGTTTTTTAAGAATTTTTTTAGCACTATTTTCTTTTTTAGAAATTATTGTAATAATTGTATTGTTAATGTTTAAAGTGAAATTCTCCCTATTTATATGTGTTGGTATTGGATTAATTTCTTTAGATTTATGATAGCTTGAAAATGCATACTTAACTTTAATCAATGCAATACCAAAATCAGTTTCATCAGTAATATTTTTTATTATATTAGGCAACTGATTATCGATATTTTGAACTCAATATACAAACTTCCGTTTAAGGACGGGTCTACAAATGAAATTTTTTCAAAAAGACTCTTATGATCCTCTTCATAAATATCTAATTCATCTTTTACAGCTGTATAGAATAGCTCATTTTTACCAGAAAAGTACGTTGTGATATTGTTGATTATTTCTTCATTATTATTTTGAGATGTGTAAATCGAACAAAAATGTATATGTTTTTCTTTAATAATTTTTGAAAGCAGTTTTAATGAATAAATCTCTCCTCCATTATCATCAAGCTTCCAATCTAACAAAACCAGGTCTCTTCTTTTAAAAAGAAAGTCTATACATTTTTCATCATCAATATCAGAAATATTAAATTTATGTATAGCTAAAGAAACTCCTTCTTTTTTAAAATTTTTATAGAGTTTTTTTGAAAGGTCAATTTCCATACAATTTGACTTAGGCTCTTCTGGTGTATAAAATTCAAATGCTTTTTCATCAATGTATATTGCTGACTTAATTGATTCTTTAATAATCTCTGTTGCTTTTTGATTTAAGGTCATTTAGAATTTTATACTCCATATTATTTTAGTGGTTTAATAACGAAACAGGCTCCATTCAGTATATTATAATCTTTATCATTTGTTGCAAAAATATCGAACCCGCTCTCATTAAGACTCTGCTTTGCAAGATATAATCCAATACCTCTTCCATTAGGTCGATTTGAATAAAATATTTCAAATATTTTATTCAATTTATGTTCTTCTATTTTAAACCCTGAGTTACATATAACAATTTCATCACTTTTGTCATTATAATCTAACAGAATATGGCGATCCTTTTTATTTCTCATCCAATAAATAGCATTGTTTATTATATTTATATAAACAGTATGTATAACAGGTTCTTTAATTATCAATATATGTTTATTGTATGCATGTGTTCCTTCAAGTCTTATATCATAGGACTTTATACGATTTTCAAAAAATTTATTCAAATAACTATATATTGCTAACCCACTTACTTTTTTAGGTATTACACCAGATATTCTATATAGAGGGGATAATAAGTCATACTTATCTTCTAATTGATTAAAATTTTGCTTTAGAAATTGAAATTGAATTTCATTTTTTACATTATTCTCTAAACTTAATTTAGCTATTGAACTATTGATTTTTGCATATAACTGGTTAAATTCATGATCAATTATTTCAACTGCAATACCTAATTGAGCCGTCTCTCTAGTTTGTTCCCAATTGTATTTTATAGTTTCGTATTCTGCTCTATATGCTCCTTGGATTAGATCCTCATCAATGTCAAAACTTAATTTATTGAGGTGTTCTATCAGTGGTGAAATTTCCTTATTAATTTGTTCTCTAAGGAATTCAAACTTGAGTGCCAATTTTTCAGAATGAAGAAGAACATCTTCTTTAGAATAAATCGAACCGATAACACTGTCTTTATCAAAATTCAAATCATCTATAATTCTTCTTGTTCGAAATGAAAAATCTTTAGAAATCTTGGCTGATTGATTTTTTAATTGTTCTCTGTTATCAGTTATTAGTTTTTCAAGAGCTCCATTGTATTTTTGATAACTTTTAACAAACTCCATTTTCAATTCTTTGATTTCGAGTTTGCCTTTAACTTGAATCATTAATTGTTTACTTTTATTTTTTGTCGTTTCAATGAAACTCATAAGCTTAGTTTCATATTTATCTAACCGATCTAACTGTGCATCTGTTGGCTTGTATCTCTTTGGGATTTTAGGTATTAAATTTTGAAACTCTATATCTAATGTGTGTAATCGATCTAGTATACTTTCAATTTCTGAATAAAGAACACTTTGAAAAGTTGTTTTATCTTCAAGCTTATTAAGTAGTTTTTGGTATTCATTCTTATATTTTTCTAGTTTGATTGGATACTCTTTTAAGGACCGAGTAAATGCTTTTTTCTCTTCAATCGCTCTCTTATTATCAAGTTTGATAACTTCATGTTGTTGTTTTAGGTTTGCTTTTTTGTCTAAGAAAATTGATTTGTTAGCTTCAGTTCCAAAATACTCTTGGGCTAGTTCAATAAAAAAAGATTCTAAATCATTTTTAAATTTTCTGTACGCGGAATTATTTATTAAACCTTCACGACTTGATTTATCACTTAATTTTTCATTTATTTTTCTGGATAGAGAAATATATCCGAACATTCTTCTGTGTGAAAAGTATGAACTTGCTCTTAAAGCTCTTCTTTTTTCAAAGCCTAGAAAATCAAAGTCAGTTCTCCCATAAGGCAACACTCTGAAATTATCCCTATAAATATACAGCCCCCCATTTGCACTAACTTTATCACTAATCCTTTTCCAAGCACTTGATTCAAGTTTAGATTCTTTTTCTCGACCTTGTGAAACACCTACTTTTATCGGAAAAGATCCATAGTAACTTCGGATGTCTTTTTTTCTAGGGTTTGTATATGTATAATTAATTTCTTCATCATATATTCTTAAAGTACCATTAAAGGAGCCTTTTCCATCAAATATCCCTTCAATTACAACATCTGCCAGATCAAAGTCATCTGCAGAAAAAAATTGACCATAGGAAGTTAGAAAATCAACTTCTGAGTTAATATCTTTATATATTGGAATAGCTGTTTTAACAATAATATTATTTTTTATAAACTCATTTGTAAATCCTGAAAGACTAGATGCAATAAATTGCCTATCACTTAAGCCATCATCATCTTTTTTCGTAATATCTATTATTTGCTCAATAGGCTCAAAAATTATAAACTTCGTTCCATGATTGTTCTCAATGTCTATTAAGTCATCAAGTAAATTATCCTCCAAAAAACAAGGTAGTTTTGAATTACTAATGGAGGCCTCAATTTCAGACTTTAAACTTTTCTGGTTTTCTTCCCATATTGGTTTACCATCGATGTCGTTTTCTTTTTTAAAATTATTTAAGAAGGTTTTTTTTAGAGTTTCAAATTTTTTAGGAAAATCAGATGCACTTTTAATTGATTCTACTGGAATATCAACATCATCTAAAAATAAATTATAGTTTTCTAATAACCTCCAATCAAAAAACAAGGCTTCTAATTCGTGCCCCTGCTTTTTTGTGAGCATTAACATAGGGTTTCCTAGAAACGCGACTGAAAGTCTTCCAATTCCTTTTTCACCTGACTTTATTCTAGGTTTTTTCCAAAGTGTTTCTTCACTTTCTTTTTCTTCAAGCTTAGGTCTACTTTTAGAATCTGTTCCAAGTACTAACCATTTTTCAATAATGTCTTTTCTTGACATTCCTTTACCATCATCTGTCATTACAAATAATGGAGTATCAACACCTTCATAAGAATCTAAATAAATTTCTGCCGTCAGGTGATCAGCATAAGCATCATAACCATTTTTCCATAATTCCGTGATAGCAGTTGGCAAATCAGCAATTTGACCTTTGCCAAGTAAATCTACTGCTCTAGCTTTAGTCCTGAATTGCATTGTAGTTTTCTATAATTGCTTGCCCAACTCTTTTTGCATATTCAGGAGGTACTGCATTACCTATTAATCTAGCAATATCTCCCATGCTTGTTCCTGAGAATCTATAATCCTTTGGGAATGTTTGTAATGTGGCACCCTCTCTTATTGAAAGCGCTCTGTTTTCTTGTGGGTGAACGAAGCGGCCATTAGATACACTAAAAAATTTCGTTGTAATTGTTGGAGCTGCTTTATCCCACCACAGCCTACCAAATGTGTCTTTAAAGGAATTATCTTTACCAATAAAACAGTTTAATTGTAGTTCTGGATCATCTTTAAAACCTGATCTGTCACCACCATCCTTTTTAACTTTTTTTAGTCGCCTTAAAGTTAGGTTTGTAATATTTGGAACAGAATGCATGAAATCTGTTTTATCAGAGTAGCCAGCTTTGATTCTTTTAAATCCATTTACAATACCAATCGTGTCACGAACAGTATATTTCTTAATTGCTTTTATTGGTTCTAATTCTTCTTTAGTTACTCTGTTGGCAATAAGCGTAAATCTTTTGCGATTTTGTGGCACTCCATAATCTGCTGTATTATGAACATCAAAATGTACTTTGTATTTATTTTTTATTAACCAAGATATAAAAGAAGCCAAACCACTTTCCCTTTTTTTGCGCAGTACACCTGGTACATTTTCTACGACAACATAGCCGGGGTTAAAGTACCTAACAAATCTTTCAAATTCTTTAAGTAAATTTTTAGATTTTTTTGCTTTGGTTTTATCTGTATTTATAATGCTCCAAAATTGACAAGGGCTACAGCCAATTAATAACAATTCATCGTCATTCCTTTGAATATCTAATGTTGACTCTAAGTCTTTTGCTTTTAAGTTAAATACATCTGCTTCAATAAACTTAGCTCCTGTTATATTGGCTTCATAAGTTTGTTTGCATTTTTTTTCGTTATCTATACCTGCTAAAACTTTTATACCTGCTTGTTGCATACCACAACTCATTCCGCCTCCACCACAGAAAAAATCCACTGCTTTAATTTTTGGTTTGTCGTTTGATTTTTTATTTATATTGTTAATCATAAATTGTCAGATGTGGTATTTGATAAATTTAAATATTAAGTTGTGCATAAATCCTTTTAAAATATTAACACATAAATACAAATTTATTAAACAATATCTTTGATACTCATACCTTATTAATCATAAAGGGCTTTTTTACCCTTACCGATTTTAACTTTTTGATGTGTTTTTCTAAAGCTTGAATTTGGTAGTGTTTATTGTTTTTACACCTTGTTGTTTGTTAATTCAAAGGATTTATATTTGCGCATGAATTTGGATTTTGTTTTATTGTTTCGTTATTCTGTCATTCCGAGAACTTTCTGACTCTGATGGTGGGCGAAGCCACACCTTACGGGTAATTCCTGTTACTGGTTTAGCATTTGCAATAATTCAAACAGACTGATGACATCAGTTTCCGCATCCAGTGGATATCTGTCATTACCGCCATAGACGACAAAACTTTCATCCGGTTTAATATCATCTAGTGCGTGATAAAAGCCTTTTGTGACTTTTGGCGCTAGTCCACTTTTGATTTCTATTGCCCAAATTTTGTTGTTTGGGAATTCTAAGATTAAATCTATTTCAGCTCCTGCTGCGGTTCGGTAAAAGCTTGCTTTTGTTGCTGGTTTTGTAAGGCTTAGAATATTTTCTATAACATAGCCTTCCCAACTTGATCCGTAAACTGGGTGACCTGATAATTGGTTGTAATCTGCTATTCCGAGTAAGGCATGAGTAATACCACTGTCGCGGACATATATACGTGGTGATTTAACAAGTCTTTTTTTGGTGTTTACATAGAGTGGTTGAAACTTTCGCACCAGTAATAAATCAACTAATAAATCGATATAACTACTAATCGTGGGTGCTGATGTTGATAAACTACTGGCTAAATTTGAGGCATTGAGTAATTGTCCTTGGTTATGTGCGAGCATTGTCCATAGGCGTTGTAATGTTTCTGCTGGGATACGTGGGCCAAACTGCGGCACATCTCGTTCTAGATAGGTTCTTATAAAGTTTGTTCGGTAGGCGAAACTGTCTTCATCATTTTTGGCAAGATAACTATCTGGAAATCCACCCCGTATCCAAAGATTATGCTCAATTATATCTTGTTGTTTTTTATTGTTATGAATCTCTAATAAATTTAATGGGTTCATGTCTATGTATTCAATACGCCCGGCTAGTGTTTCTCCTGATTGTTTTAACAAATCTATTGATGCTGATCCAAGTATCAAAAATCGGTTTGTTTTTAAACCGTTTCTTCTGCCTGTATCAATAACGCCTCTTAGTACCTGAAAGATTTCTGGCATACGGTGTATTTCATCTAAAATAATCAGTTTTTCTTCATTTCTATTAAAGAATAAAACAGGGTCTGTTAGTTTTTCACGGTCTTGTATTGCTTCTAAATCCAAATAAATAGCAGGGATGGTTTGTGCGACTTGGTGAGCCAGCGTTGTTTTACCAACTTGGCGTGGACCAATCAAGGCAACAGCTGCTTGTCTATTGAGTGCTTTATGGACTTTTTTGATGATATTTCGCTTAAACATCCTTGCATATTAAAATATTGGTTTTCAATATGCAAGGATAAATAATATGTTTTGTTATTATTATCTTTTTTATTGTTGATGATAGGAAGGCAAATTTTATGGAAATTATGTTTTAAATGTCTCTGTGATTAACGGTATAAAAGGGTCACAAGCTGGTGACCCACTACGGTAATCTCATTATTTATCTTTGTGTTGTTTGCGCCTTCTTTGCGAGCTTTGCGTTACGCTTTTATTATTTTATTTAATATCACACATAAAAAAAGCCAATGATAAATTGGCTTTTTAATGTTTTGAATTGTGATAAGTGCTTATCTTTTCAAATTCTTTTTCAAACGTGCCAGTGCGTGTAGCTGGGCTACGGCTTTGGATAGTTCGGCTTGGACTTGAGCTATGTCTTGGCGTTTGTCGGAGTCTTTGAGCAGTCTTTCGGCTTCTTCTTTGGCTTGAATGGCTGCGGCTTCGTCAATGTCTTCGGCGCGCGTTGCGGTATCGGCAAGGACTGATACAAGATAGGGTTGAACTTCTAGGATGCCACCCGAAACATAGTAGTTTTGGTGAGAACCATCTTTTAGCTCAACGCGAACTTCACCTGGCTTTAATAAAGTGATTAGCGGTGCGTGTCTTGGGGCGATACCCAATTCGCCGGCTATTCCTGTGGCAAATACCATTGCCACTTCACCTGAGAATATCTCAGTTTCGGCACTTACGATGTCACATTGTATTGAACTCATATTATTCTCCGCAAATAAGCTGTTTAAGCCGCTTCTTTTGATTCCATTTCTTTGGCTTTGGCAATCACTTCATCAATAGAACCTGCCATGTAGAAGGCTTGCTCTGGTAAGTGATCGTATTCACCTTCGATGATGCCTTTAAAGCCGCTGATGGTTTCAGCCAATGAGACGTACTTTCCAGGGCTTCCTGTAAACACTTCAGCAACGAAGAAAGGTTGTGAGAAGAATCTTTCAACTTTACGCGCACGGTAAACGACAGATTGATCTTCATCGGATAACTCATCCATACCTAAAATGGCGATAATGTCTTTAAGTTCTTTGTAGCGTTGCAATGTGCCTTGAACGGCACGAGCAATATTATAATGCTCTTCACCAACCACATTCGGGTCTAACTGGCGAGAAGTTGAATCCAATGGATCTACCGCTGGGTAAATACCTAATTCTGCAATATTACGTGATAATACCACGGTCGCATCCAAATGCGCGAAGGTTGTAGCAGGCGATGGATCGGTTAAATCATCGGCTGGTACGTAAACCGCTTGGATTGAGGTAATTGATCCTTTTTTGGTTGAGGTAATGCGCTCTTGTAACATGCCCATTTCCTCAGCTAGTGTAGGCTGATAACCTACTGCTGATGGCATACGTCCTAGTAATGCGGATACTTCTGTTCCAGCAAGTGTGTAACGGTAGATGTTATCAATAAATAATAACACATCACGTCCTTCATCACGGAATTGTTCGGCAATGGTTAGTCCTGTTAGAGCTACACGTAATCTGTTTCCTGGAGGCTCATTCATCTGACCGTAAACCAATGCCACTTTATCCAGTACGTTTGAGTCTTTCATTTCGTGGTAGAAATCATTTCCTTCACGTGTTCTTTCACCAACTCCAGCAAATACAGAAAAACCTGAATGCTCAATAGCGATGTTTCGGATAAGTTCCATCATGTTGACGGTTTTACCAACACCAGCACCACCAAATAGTCCAACTTTACCACCCTTATTGAATGGGCAGATTAAGTCGATAACTTTAATGCCTGTTTCCAAGATTTCATCCGATGCAGCTTGCTCTTCATAACTGGGGGCTTGTCGGTGAATAGACCATTTTTCGTCTTCCCCAATATCCCCTGCATTATCAATAGGATTACCCAACACATCCATGATACGACCTAAGGTTTTTGTCCCTACTGGTACTTGAATGGGTGAACCTGTCTTTGTTACTTCGAGGTTGCGTTTTAAGCCATCAGTTGAACCAAGAGCAATGGTTCGCACAACGCCATCACCTAATTGCTGTTGCACTTCTAGCGTTGTGCCAGTTTTTGCAATGACTAATGCTTCGTATATGTTTGGTACGTCTTTACGATCGAACTCTACATCAACTACCGCGCCAATGATTTGTACTATTTTACCTGAACTCATCTTTATTATTCTCCAATGACTAGACTGCAGCGGCTCCGCCAACAATCTCTGAAATTTCTTGTGTAATGGCAGCTTGACGCGCCTTGTTATATATTAATTGTAAATCTTTAATTAGATCGGTTGCATTGTCGGTCGCATTTTTCATCGCTACCATACGTGCAGCATGTTCACTGGCTAAGTTTTCAAGAACGCCTTGAAAAACTAACGCTTCGACATATCGTCCCAATACAAACTCTAAAACATCTTTTGCTTCTGGTTCGTAGATGTAATCAAAATTATCTCTAATTTGTTCATCTTTATTTGGTTTTAATGGCAATAATTGTTGAACTTCTGGTTTTTGAGTAATGGAGTTTATAAAATCATTAAAGACCAAGTACAACCTGTCAATTTTTTCATCTCCAAATGCATCCAACATAACCTTAACAAGACCAATTAAGTCGGTTAAATCAGGATCATCTCCCAGTGAAGGGATGCTGGCTTTCATCTCAACATTAACTTTTTTGAAAAAACTTGAGGCCTTGTTACCTATGGTGACGACATCAACACCAATGTTTTTATCTTGCCTTTCTTGCATATGTGCAAGACTTTTTTTGAAAAGATTGGTATTTAAGCCACCACATAAACCTCGATCTGTTGAAATAACAACATAACCGACACGTTTAACCTCTCTATCCTTCATAAAAGGATGCCTGTATTCTGGTGATGAATGCGCCATGTGACCGATTATCATCTGCATTTGACGTGCATAAGGTCGTGCTTGCAACATTTGATCTTTGGCTTTTTTAATCTTACTGGCTGAAACCATTTCCAAAGCGGAAGTCACCTTTTTGGTGGACTGTACGCTTTTGATTTTGGTTACAATTTCACTTCCGACTGCCATAATATTCTCTAATTAACTGTTTAGTATGAACCTGTTTTTTTGAAGGCTTCGATTCCTGACTTAATTGATGCTTCGATTTCATCATTGTAAGAACCCGTTTCACTTAACTCATTCATGAATGATTCGTTTTCACTGTTCATGTATTCAAGTAAGCCTTTTTCAAAATCACCAATTTTATTAATAGCAACATCATCCATATAGCCTTTATCAACCGCATATAATGTCACTGCCATTTCAGCTACACTCATGGGTGAGTACTGGTTTTGTTTCATTAATTCGGTTACTTTCTGTCCACGTTCTAATTGCTTACGGGTAATTTCATCCAAGTCTGAGGCAAATTGAGCAAAAGCCGCTAGTTCACGGTATTGAGCCAGTGCCAAACGAACACCGCCACCGAGTTTCTTAATGACTTTAGTTTGTGCCGCTCCACCTACACGTGACACAGATAAACCTGCATTAATCGCTGGACGAATACCAGCATTAAATAAATCGGTTTCTAAGAAGATTTGACCATCGGTAATTGAAATCACGTTGGTTGGTACAAAAGCCGATACGTCACCTGCTTGGGTTTCAATAATCGGTAAAGCGGTAAGTGAACCAGTTTTACCTTTGACTTCTCCTTTGGTAAACTCTTCAACATAATCGGCATTAACGCGAGATGCACGTTCTAATAAACGTGAATGCAGATAGAAAACATCACCAGGATAAGCTTCACGACCTGGAGGACGTTTCAATAATAATGATACTTGACGGTAAGCCCATGCTTGCTTAGTTAAATCATCATAAACGATAAGAGCATCTTCGCCGCGATCACGGAAATATTCACCCATGGCACAACCGGCATAAGGTGCCATGTATTGCATCGCTGCTGAATCAGAGGCTGTAGCTGCCACAATAATGGTGTGCTCCATTGCGCCAAACTCTTCTAATTTACGTACAATTGCCGTAACAGAAGAACGTTTTTGACCAATAGCCACATAGATACAAGTCACGCCTTTGCCTTTTTGATTGATAATGGCATCAATTGCAACGGCGGTTTTACCTGTTTGTCTGTCGCCAATGATTAATTCACGTTGACCACGTCCAACTGGAACCATGGCATCAATTGATTTTAGTCCAGTTTGTACGGGTTGATCAACAGATTGACGTTCAATTACACCAGGTGCTATGCGTTCAACTGGAGACATTAATTTTGCGTCAATTGGACCGTTTCCATCAATTGGAACCCCCAAAGCATCAACCACACGTCCAACCATTTCTGGTCCAACAGGTACTTCTAAAATTTTACCAGTACATTTGGCTTTATCGCCTTCTGAAATGTTTGTGTAATCACCCATGATGACCACACCAACTGAATCACGTTCGAGATTTAATGCAAGAGCATAGGTGTTGTTAGGTAATTCAATCATTTCACCTTGCATAACATCAGCAAGGCCATGAATGCGAGCAATACCATCAGAGACAGATACCACTGTTCCTTCTGTTCTTGCTTCTGATTGTACTTTGAAATTCTTTATGCGTTCTTTGATAAGTTCGCTAATTTCTGATGGATTCAATGTCGTTTGCATTGCGAGTCCTCTTTCCAATTAGTGAGTTATATTTTTATAACTCGTTATTTATTTATAGAATACGTTAAACTATTTATTAGTTTAGCAATTCTGTTTTTAATTTTTCTAGTTTAGCCTTTAATGAACCATCAATAACTAAATCACCTGCCACAATACGAGCACCACTTAAAAGCGATTCATCCGTGTGTTGGGTAAGATTAACTGTTTTGCCTGTTCTTTTTGATAAAGAGGCAGCAATTTTATCCAGTTGTTGTTGATTTAATTCCTCTGCGCTATAAACATCGGCACTTAATGCCTTGGCATCCTGCTCACTGATGTACTTAAAAACATCAACAACAGCAGGCAATAAAGCCAAACGGTCATTATCAGCCATCAATTGTATAAAGTTTTTATAGCCTTCATCAGCATCAGCACCTGACAACATCTCAACTAATTGTTTGTTGTCTTTGTCTGGAGCCGAAAAAGATTGGGCTACTTCACTAAGGCTTGCAAGTCCCGCAGACACGGTTAATTGTTGCATCCACGAATCAACCAAGCCAGCCTCTTTGGCAAAATCGAAAGCCGCTTTTGCATAAGGTCTTGCTAAGGTTACATATTCAGCCATAATTAAATCTCTTTAACTAAGTCATCAAGCAAGTCCGCATGAACTTTAGAATCAACTTCTTTGTTCAACAATTTCTCTGCACCAGCCAAGGCTAGTGTAGAGACTTGTTTGCGTAAATCTTCTTTTGCGCGATTGGCTTCTTGTTCAATTTCAGCAACTGCTGCTGCCATTTGACGTTCTTTTTCAGCAATTGCATCTGCTTTTGCTTGATCCTTAATCTTGGTAGCCATTTTATTGGCACCTTCGCGTACTTCACCGGCATCGGTGCGTGCTTCGTTAAGGATTTCTTCAGCTTCTGCCTGTGCTTTTTTCAAAGCAATTTCGGCTTCATCTGAGGCAGCAAGACCATCAGCGATTTGTTTTTCACGTTCTTCCATTGCACCCAATATTACAGGCCAGATGTATTTCATGGTGATTAAAACAACCACTAAAAATACAAGCATTTGGATTATAAGTGTGAAATTAATACTCATTGCGATACTCTCCTAGGTTAAAATTATTATTAAATTAAATTTAATGATAATTCTAGTGTGCAGCTGTTAATGGACCTAAGAATGGGTTAGCAAAGGTAAAGAATAAGGCTAAACCAACACCGATCATTGCTACCGCATCAAGAAGACCAGCGATTAAGAACATTTTACCTTGTAACATAGGGGCTAATTCTGGTTGTCTAGCTGATGCTTCTAAAAGCCTTCCACCTAACAAACCAAAGCCAATTGCTGTTCCTAGTGCACCCATACCAATAATTAATGCTACTGCGATTGCTGTCATACCTTGTATATCAGCGACTAAAGCCAAGTTTTCCATCGTTTTCTCCGATTATGTTGTTTTTGACGTAAATTTTAAAAAATAAAACTGTTATATAAATTGTTTACTAGTGTCCCGTATCATGAGATTGAGCGAGATAAACCACACTCAACATCATAAATATGAACGCTTGTAATGTAATAATTAAGATGTGGAACAGTGCCCACATTAACCCAAGTAAGAATTGTGCAATCATCATGACTATACCGCCAAATGACATGAGTTGCTCAAGACCATAACCCAAGGTAAATACAGCGATTAACATAAAGATTAATTCACCTGCGTATAAGTTTCCGAACAAACGCAAGCCAAGTGATACAGGCTTTGCAATTGTTTCTACAGTGTTTAATAACATATTTGGAAGTGCTAATCCAATTTTAGCCACTGGATTACTTGCTTCAAAAGGATGTCCAAAATATTCTTTAAAATATCCAGTAGGGCCTTTTTTAGTAAAATTATAATACATTACTAAAAGAATAACGGCGAATGACATGCCGAAGGTAATATTTAAATCGGTAGATGGCACAACTCGCATTTGGTGAATGCCAGCCTGAGAACCAACCCAAGGCAATAAATCAACTGGAATCATGTCCATAAAGTTCATTAAGAAAACCCAAACGAAGATGCTCAACGCAAGAGGTGCAACGACTTTTGATTTGTAGTGAAATAAATCGTTAACTTGTTCGTTAACAAAATTGATTATTAGTTCAATAAAGTTTTGTGCTTTTGAAGGGACGCCAGATTTAACATTTTTTGCGACATAACCAAAAAAACCTAAAAACACGACAGCTGTTATTAATGTATAAATAACACTATCAATGTTAACCGTCCAGAAAGTCGAACCTTCAACCAACTCAAGGGTATTGTTTTTTAGATGATGCTCAATGTAACCGCCAATGCCGCCTGCACTCATTATATATACTCTACTTATCTAAATACTGTTAATAATGCCACAAAGAAAATAATCAATGTTGCCATAAATCCTATTATCACTGGCAAAAATGGTAATCCCAGCTTTGCAAAAGCCACATAAAACATGATTGCGATAGTCATAATTTTAAATGCTTCTGCTCTAAACATTTGCCTTGTTATGTTTTCTGAGGATTGTTTTCCAAACCCAAAGACAACAAAGGCAAAAACCAAACTGCCTGCACAACTAATACTTGCTCCAAAAATACCCGCTATCCCTGCGATTTGTCCTGCAATAAAATAAAAAACAATGCCGACAATTACACCTATTAATATTTGCCAAACTGGCAACAAGAAAACAACTTTTCTTACTTCTGATATCGAAGGTTGTGGTGTCATATTTTTTTGCTTATATCCTTAATCGCCAACTCTAAAAAGCGCTTAAAAACTAATTAGCCATACTAAAAGCCGGTGCATTATATAGGGTTCATATTCATTAAGCAACATTAGCAGTTAATAATATACCCTTTTTTTGAATTGTTTGAATTATGTTAAAATATCTTCAATTTCCTGTAATCCCTTTGCGTTTAAAGGGTAATAAAACTCCATTCCACCTGACTCATCGCTGACTTGATAAAACAATACACCCAAATGCGGGTGTTCATTTTTATCTACCGTTTGTTTTTGTTCCGTATTTAAGGGTTTTATAATTTCATGGTAATAATCGCCACTGATTCGGTTTTCATCCAAGGTGGCAAAACAAATATGCTCCTCATCTGCTGGGTAAGTTTGTGTGGTTGGTGCAAATTGCCGCACATCCAATCCGTGTTCGGCGAGTGTCGCGGTATATTGTCGTTGTACTTGGGTATAGTGTAAATATTTTTCTTGTGCGTCTTTGAGGTTTTTGCCAGGACCATGTGTACTCCAAAAGACATAGGAGAAGAAAGGGCTAAAAACTATTTTTTTAGATAAATAAAATTCATTTAATTGCGAAGTGACAACCTTTTTTTCTGGATTGGCATCAAATAAGGCCTGTTCCAAAACTTCCCACAATGGGTCAAATCCTGCCATTTGCAGATGATTATGCATCATAGCTGCCAAATCTAAAACCGTCATGAAATTAACGTGCCTGACTTTTATACTAATAATTTCTTGCACTTTTTTGAGTAAGTCAACCGAACCCATGCCTTTGTGCATCAGTTGTTTTTCAAATATTTCTTTGGTTTCATCGTTGTCACTTAAGATAACAAAAGGCAGTAACAACAATGGTGTTAATTGCACCCCTTTGTTTTGTTTCAAACCTTCTGGAATTTCTCCTTCACTATTGGCACCAATAACAAGCTGGTTGCGGCGATTATTTTCGCCTTTGAGTGCCGCATTGGCGTATTGCCTTAATTGCGAATGAATTGGAAATCCTGACTGCAGTAATTCACTGCTTTGGTATAAAGCACCAACAATGGCATAGGAGGTATCATCTAGCTGCGGCAATATAGTGGCGAGTTCTTTGCTAATTTGTTGATTCAGTATTTTTATTTCATCTTGTGATAGCAGCAGTTTTGGTTGAGAACTGTTATCTAAAAAGGCTTCTATGGTGAGCATGCCTTGTAAGCATCTTGTTGTCATTTTATTCTTCTTCGTTTAAGTTTAATACGCTTGGATCGTTATACCACGACATCAAGGTGCTTGAGAGTTCGGCAACGCCTTCTTTTTTAAGCCCAGAGAACATTTGAATAGTCGATGTGCGTGAGATGGTTTGCATTTTTTCCTTAACTTCAAGCATAACTGACTTGGCTTTGCCTGCTTTAAATTTATCTGATTTATTCAACAACACATGAGAATACAAACCCGATTGATCTGCCCAATGCAAAAACTGTTGGTCAAACTCTTTTAAAGGATGGCGAATATCCATTACGATAACCACACCGATTAGACTCTTGCGTTGTTGCAAATAAAGATTAATCTCGTGCTGCCAATGGGCTTTGACTTTTTTGGGCACTTTTGCATAACCATAACCTGGCAAATCGACCAATCGACGGTCATCACCCAAGTCAAAACAATTCAATAATTGTGTTCGACCAGGGGTTTTACTGACTTTTGCTAATTTTTTATTACCAACCAAAGTGTTAAGTGTGGTTGATTTTCCTGCATTGGAGCGACCAGCAATGGCGATTTCTAGCCCTACATCATCAGGTAATTGCGATACTTTATAGGCAGATGTCAAAAATTTTGTGTTGGTAAATATATTTTTCATGGCGCTATTCTACCCTTAGAATGAAATAACATTCAATTTTTGCTAGAATTAGCTGTCCAATAATCCAACTTAGCTAATATATTGTTAATGCATCGTACAATTTACCTCACATTTCTTTTGCTTTTGAGCTCTATCGTTGCTCACGGGCAATTACTTGACTCTGAAAAGGTTAAAAAACATTTTGACAATGTTTTTACCCAAGGACTTATTATTGAAGACAATATCGTTTGGGAAAGCAGTGGTTTATACGGAGAATCCCTGTTAACTAAATGGGATTTGAATACTGGTAAAATCATAAAACAACGTAAAATTGATGACAAGTATTTTGCCGAAGGTTTAACCGAACATAACGGTAAATTGTATCTGATTACGTGGCGAGAAAAAACTGCTTTTGAAATTGACAAAGAAACCTTAGAAACCCTTCGCACCTTTAACTACCAAGGCGAAGGCTGGGGCTTAACCTCGGATGGTCACTACATAATAATGTCAAATGGCACCGATTTAATTCAATTTAAAGATGCTGAGAATTTCAAAAACAAAAAAACAATTAAAGTTCACATCAATGGCAAACCTTTGATGTACCTCAATGAATTAGAATATATTGATGGTTTCATTTGGGCCAATGTTTGGCAAACCGATTATATTGTAGTGATTGACCCCAACACTGGCGCGGTGGTGAAAAATTACCACTTACCGAACCTGCTAAAAAACTACATGCGCAAACCCGGCGTGCTAAATGGCATTGCCTACGATAAAGTCACTAAAAAAATCTGGGTAACAGGCAAAAAATGGCCAAGTTTGTTTGAGCTTTGAGTTTTAAGTTGGTTGTATTCACGAGGATAGTAAAGTTCTGATGTGCATGTTATTTTTTCATGCACAAGTTATCTTTTTCGTATTATATCGCGGGGTTAATAAGGTATTGAATTTTTGTCATTACGAGCGTAGCGAAATAATTTTCTGGACAGAACTTCAACTTCTTGAAAGTGAAAGTCCAAAAAGTATTCTTGTCTTTGCGAGGGAGGAACGACCGCGGCAATCTGTTGGATTTTTCGTAATGTCTGCTAGATTGCCACGTTGCAGAGCTCCTCGCAATGACGCGTTTATCTTGATGAGTGTGTTTTATTGTGCTAGTTGTTGGTATTCTTCAAGTTTAATCTGGTCTTGTGTGGTCCAAAACTCATTGGCTTTGCTTTTTAAGTCGGACATCATGACGTAGGCGTTGATGTAGTCTTTGTTGTAAGCTAAGAGTTGCGCTTTGTATTTATGGATTGGGTATTTGAAGACAGTGAGCTCATCGAGATAATTGAGGTTTTTTTGGTATTCTTTTTTGTCGATTTCCCACAATATGTCCAGCAATGGATAACCTGCATAATAAAAGGCATCTTGCAGTTGATTGGCTTGAATATATTCGCTAATTAATTGGCGGTATATTTCTGCAGCTTGGATGTTTTTATTTTCTTTTCTTAATACAGTGGCATTAATCATGCGCATTTCTTTTTCGAAAAACGATTGAATGTTTGGGTTAGTTTTTAGGTGCGCTTTTATCTTTTCTCGGGTGATTTCTGGTTGCTCAGTCAAGGCGGAAACAAAAAGATCATAAACGAGAATTAGGTCTTCAAAAATAGGAGGATAACCTTGTTTTTCACTCTTTAGAATAGCCAACATTTGCCTAACATTATTTTTGGCAGCTGCGTAGTCTTTGTGAATTTCATTCAACTCAAGGCGCAGTGAAAGAGCGACTATTTTTGATTCTAGACTGGAGCTTTGTTGGTTTAGCGCTTCAAGTTTTGTAATGGTTTCTAAAGCTTGTTTGCGCAGACCGTGGTAAATTAGGTTTTCTACTTTGTATTGCAAGTAAATTTGTTGTTCATCAATGCCGTCAATTTGTTCAAACAGACCTTCAACACTTTCTAAGCTTGTTAATGCTTTGCCCGTATTTCCCGTGTCTTTGTATATTCGTGCCAACAAACTGGCACTAATAACCCTGCCTCGGCTATTGTTATCAATGGTGTAAAGTTCGTTGCTTTTATTAATGGCTTTGATGGCTTTTTTGACTTGTCCAAGTTGGTGGTATGCGCTGGCGAGGTTGTAATTGGCAAGTGCTAAAAGATACGTGTCTGGTTTGTGTTTTGTCAATAAAGTAATTTGGGTTTGCAATAATGAAATGGTTTTGTTGCTAATCTTTCCTTTTTTAAAATGTGATTGAGTCGCAATGGTTATGGCATCAATTAATGTGGAATAATCTTTTTGAGATTTTGATAACGAAATGGCCTTCTCCAATAACTCTTGTGCCTCATCCAGTTTATTCATGCCAGTAAGAAAACTCGCTTTGAGTACTAACATTTTATTGCTTAATTTAGGGTTGAAATCCTTTTGTTTTATAACGGTTTCTATCAAAGCAAGGGCTTTTTCGTTATTTCCTAACCTTGCTTCAGTTTCTGCCAGTGCCGTCAAGGCGGGAAAGAAACTTGGGTCTTGGTTGTAAGCTGTTTCAAATAATTGAGAAGCTTTCTTGTAGCTGTTATGGATAGCAGTTTCACGTCCTCTTAGGTAGCTTTCTAGCACGAAGTCTGTTGTTTTGTAGTTAAACACCGTGCCCTTTGCTATTTTTGCTTTGATAGAGAGTTGATTAACAACCCATGCATCTATTTTATCAAACAAGCTATTGAGTCCTTGAGCCTCGATAGAAGCTTTGGCTTGTAGGCTGTCGTGATTTCGAAGTTCAAGGCTAGCGCTGTAGGTTTTATTTGTTTTTAGGTTGTGTATAGACAACACATAATCAATGCCTTTTTTTTGTGACATTTGGATTGCCAAAGATTTTTGGTTGTTTTTGTTAAACCATTTGGTATGCGGGCTTAGGGTCTGAATTTGTTTGTGTTTTTGCAGTTTTTCAGAAAGGTAATTAAGCCCACCTATATTAAGCCAATTAATCGACTCTTTAGAGGGCACAATAGCAAGATTGATGCTTGCCTCTGTGGTGTTGGTTTTTGGTTTGCTTTTTTGCGTAGTCGGCGTTAAATAAAGAGTTAAAATTACTGCCACTAGCGTTAAGAAAAAAATACTGAGAAAGGATTTTTTATAGGAGATTTTACGTTTTATCTTTAGCTTTGCAGTTTTAGGTGAGTTGGGCTTGTTGGTAATTTCTGGTATAAACCGAACACCAATACCTCGTATTGTTTCTATAACTTCTTGTTCGCTGTTTAAGTCTTGGCGCAAACGTGCAACCTGTTTATTAAGTGCTGCATCTGTCACTATTTGCCCTGTCCAAACGGCATCAATCATGTCTTGTTTGGCAACAACCTTACCTTGGTTTTTGATTAAAAACAACAACAACTCATAACTCTTTTTGCTTAATTTCAATGCCAATTCACTTTGCATAACTTCTCGTGTTTGTGGATTAATTTGATAATTCAAAAAAAATAAAGAATCACAGTGGTGATATGCCGAAGTGTTGTTTTTAGCCATGTTATAAGTGTTATGTAGCCCAAATGTCTTGTAATTGTCTTGCACATGTCCTGAAAAGTCAAACCCTTATTCCTACAATGCCTTTTTTATAAAAACACATTTGGAGAATTTAATGCACACTATTAAGAATCTATTTTTATTAGGTGGAATAATCGCTAGCCTTAGCCTGCAAGCACAACAAGTTATAGAAAATTTTGATAATGTTAGCACTTTACCAAGCAATGGTTGGGTGTTTGACAATCGCTCAAATATGCCCAGCACAACAACATGGGATCAGGGCAACGGCGATGCTTTTCCAGCACACTCTGGAGCTGTCGACTCTTATATTGTTAATGACACCAGTACAGGGGTGGATTTGGTTTGTAACTGGTTGATTATGCCATCTATTGGTTTTATTGATCAATTAAGCTTTTATACGCGTTCGCAAGGACTGCAAAATGAGGTCACGCGTTTATTGGTCATGTACAGCCCAACAGGAGCAATTAACACGGGCGACTGCACTTCATCGACTCCAGATAAAAGCCCTCAAGGAGTTTCTGCTTTTGGTGATTTTCAAACTGTTTTGACTATAAATAACCCGCAGTCCGCCGGTGGCTATCCACAAGATTGGACTCAATTTACGGCAAATATAAATGGCAGTGGTAGGGTTGCTTTCTTGTATTTTATGGATACGGGATCACCTGACTTTAATGCTGGCACTATTGCCATTGATACAATTACTGCTAACACAATCTCGGCAAGCACCCCTCAAAACGTTCCTGCCATAAGCTTTTATGGCTTTTTAATGCTTGTCTTTTTGGTTTTGTTCTGGGTTTATATTTCTGATAACAAGTTTGGTGAGAGAATATCATGAAATATTTTTCTTTAATTGTTTTGCTTTTTTGCACTCTTGTTTCTGCACAAGAAACGGCTCATCTTGGATATGATATAAAAATAAAACTGGGCACGAATACACCACCCACGTTAAATAATTTATCGTCACTAGATTATAAAATAAGCGCCAGTCTTAAGTTGATTGAAAATATAGAGATTGAAGTTATTGCAACGGATGGGGTTGTATTAAATACAAAAGAAGCCTATAAGAGAGTGGAACTTCTTCAGCCTGAAATTCCTTTTAGCAATTCAATTAGCTTTAGGGTAAACAAATCAGGACAACACAAAATCACCATTAAGGTCACTGGCAGTGTTGAAGGGAAAAGATATACCGATCGATTTGACTATTTTTATTTTACCACTTCTGAAAATAAAAATTTAAACAAAATTGGCTGGGATACAAAAATGAATGAGCCTCTGAGTCTTCACTACCCAACTATCAAAACCGACTTTAAAGCCGATGAAAACGGCTTCTATCACATTGCTGCTGCAGATGAAAACTTGAATATGGTAACTAAAAAGCTAACCCAAGAGCAATTTGATGCTTCCACAAAAGGAACAATCGGCACCGTGACCATTCAAATCTCGTATATCATGAGAAATCGGCAAAATGATGGTGCTTATGCCTATAAAAACAGCCTTATGCAATTAATCAATGGCACAACTGGAGCCCACTTGGCTTGGTCCTATTCTGATAATCAAGGTGAAGTTATTTTTCCAGCTGTACCACATCCTGGTTCCGATGGTGTAAGTATAAGAGTTTATTCGGTAAGGTTTATAGCTGGAGGTTTGGGGTATGGTGTCTGCAATGCAAATGTTTGTGTTGATAATGCGGCTTCTGACCCAACCAAGTACGGTCTGTTTTATTCCCAAACAACTAGTAAAATTAATGTTTTAATTGGAGGTAACGTTAATTTAGGGTTAGCAAGCACTCCTTTTAGTTTAACTGGGAGCCTAAGGGCTATGTGGATAAAACACGATATGGACGATGCGTACGCCTATTTAGAACAAAATTCTACAGCTCGCGGTCCTTTTACTGCAGAATGGAAATCCAGTAGCACTATTGGGAATTTCTACTCATTAGGTGGCAATATACACTTTAAGGCCGATGTTGCTGATGGCACCAACCATACAGTCTTACATGAACTAGGGCATAATGTAATGTATAACGCTGGAACCTTCCCCACCACACCAACAGATTGCCCCAATCCTCATTATGTGCAATTAATTAGTGGCACGCAATGTGCGTGGACTGAAGGCTGGGCAAGTGCCTTTGCAAACATGGTTAATGACGATCCGACCCGTTGTTTCTCACCTTCTACTAGCAACTGTATAACTTATGAGGTTGACCCGAGTTTTGATGAATGTTTTCCGGATTGGGATTGTGGACTTGATGGGCACAAGGTCGAAGGTCATGTAACAGGTGCTTTATGGGATTTATACGACGCACAAGAGGATGGTTTGGATATAAATAACTATGGTTCTGATGAAATCTTTAGTGTTACGGAATTATCACCTTACCCCGCCTTTTTATCTTGGTGGTCAGTGTGGTTGGCAGAAGGACACCCTGCTCAGGCAGCAAACAGCTTATATCAAAATGTCATAAAATTTACTCAAAGCTATGATGTAGAGGTGTTTTCAATTACTAACACAGGCAATATATATCCTGTTGTTAATGAAGACTTTGTTTTGGCGGTTGATGTAAGAAACACAGGTGATGTTACCAGTGTCACAACACCCGTTGCTTTATACCGTTCACTCGTTCCTGTATTTAATGGCTTTGAACCAGTGGTATTAAACCATGATTATTTACAAATAGAGAAGAATCAAATGGTCACTCATGACTTTATCCTTAACGAAAATGAAGTGGGAACTTATTATTATAGAGCTTGTTATAATGATACATTTGGACTTGATGAAAATAATGCGAATGATTGTTCAGAGGTTGTATCAGTGACAATCGCGCCATTACCAGAAGAAATGTTTATTGATGGTTTTGAATAAAAAAACTGAACACATTTTAAACTATTAGGCAAAGCTGTGGTCAAAAGTATTCAATTAATAAGAATTAGGGTGCTTTACAGTGAAGAGACTCACACTTATCTTGCTGCTATTAAGCTGCAGTTTTGCATTTGCGCAAAGTCAATCGGCTTACCAAGAGGGTTTGCATTACAAAACAATTGACCCAGCTTATGCCCCTGATGATGATAAACACGTCATTATTTATGAGTTTTTTGGCTACAAATGTCCACATTGTGCCAATTTTCAACCCTATATGAAGTCTCTTCATGAAAAACTACCGCCTTATGTAAAGGTCATTCGTGTGCCTTTAGGTTTTAGTGGTGCGTGGAAAGTTTTGGCTCAAGGTTATTACACCGCTCAAGTCATGGGAGTTCTAGAAAAATCTCATCAAGCCTTATTTGATGCCATTCATAAACAACACAAAAAACTGCGCTCAATTGAGGATGTCGCTCAATGGTTTGCAGATAATTATGGTGTGGATAAAAGTAAGTTTTTAGAAACTGCCAACTCTTTTCGGGTAGATAGCATGATTAAAAAAGGCAACAATATAGCGGTTAAGGTTCAAGCTTTGCGCACGCCCAAGTTGGTTATTAATGGCAAATTTATGCCCGATGCAGGTGCGATTGGTAGTTATGACGGTCTTATTGAGTTAACTATAGAACTTGCCGAACAAGAAGCGCAAATTATGGGTTTAAAACCACTACTGTTCCGTTAACAAAAAAGAATGTAAAATAATGACCTGATTCTGGGTTTAATTTGATACAATATAGTTACTACAACTCATTGAATCAATTGGAGAATCAGGTCATGGCACGGCTCTTCACCGCTTATGTGAGTAAAAAAAGGATACAAGTTCAAACTTAACTCGTTGTATTATTAACCCTGCGTCATATTAACCCTGCTAGATATTACCGCTCAATTTATGCAGCATAAGAAATTTTAGGATGCTTAAAATAAGATATCACTCTTTGCGGTTGATTTTGTATATCCGTCATGTGTTTTTGCATCTTAATT
>JALSLV010000009.1 GCA_026988115.1 Lysobacterales bacterium
GACATGGGAATTGATTCATTAAAAATTGAAGGGCGCACTAAGTCGCATTTTTATGCTGCCCGAACCACGCAAGTTTACCGCCAAGCCATTGATGATGCTTATGCTGGACGTGAGTTTAATATGGATTTAATGGATACGCTCGAAGGTTTAGCCAATCGTGGTTTTACCGAAGGATTTTATCGCCGTCATCCACCCAAAGAATTTCAAAATTACGAATCGGGTTTTTCAGGCAGTGACAAGCAACAATTTGTCGGTGAAGTCATTAGTTACGATAAAGAAACTGAATTATTGAAAATTGATGTGAAAAATAAATTTTTCGTTGGGGACAATCTCGAGTTGATGACCCCAACGGGCACTATTCAATTCAATTTAAGCGATATGATTGGCAAAAAAGGACAAAAAATAGACTACGCTCCAGGTTCTGGTCATGTGGTTGATATTCCTGTTGAAATATCTGATAAGAATTTAGCACAACTAGATTTTGGTTTGTTGGTTAGGTATTTGCCGAATAAATCAGAGAAATAGATAAAACCAAAGGCACTAATAAGGTCACAGCAACATTAGCGGCTAAATAGTGAGGGTAATGCCCAATTTTATTTCCATGTTTGTTTGCTCCTGAAAGTGAAAAAAGTGCCAGAGGCATGGGTGTTAATGCCAGTAAACTAATATTTGGTAAGAGATTGTTAACAACTAAATAGATTAGGCTTATGATTGTTGATAACACAAATAATGCATAGACAGCATTACTCTTTTTTATTCCAAAAGCAATAGGGAAATGATTTCTACCCGCTTTTTTGTCGGCTTGAATGTCGGGATATTGGTTAAGTAATAATAAATTATTAACTAAAAAGAACGGTATAAGTGCGATTAGTAGTGGGATTAAATGATAGTTTTCACTGAAAACATAATGCGTTCCTAAGACAAATAACAGCCCAAAACCTAAGCCAGGTGCGATAAGACATAAGAAAGGATGCTTATTTATCCATTGGGTATAACTCAAAACTAAAATCAAGCCTAATATGCCAATGGGAGCAATAGCCAACCCAAATCTTTGAATAAAATAAAGCCCGATTACCAAGGTAACAACCAGTGAAGCAATACCAATTGAGAGCACATTATGGTGTAAATTAGGATTGTTTGGCAATGCGCCGCTGCCACCACTAAAGGGAGTGCGTTGGGTATTTAAATCTAAGCCACTTTTAAAATCGAAGTATTCATTCAACGTATTGACGCTGATATGCGCCATTAAAGCAGCAATGAGTACCAATAACACATCATAATAATTAATAAAGTAACCCTGAAATTTTGCAAGACTAACTCCTAAAGCTAGGCAGATTGGTGTGAGAACCAAAAAAGGAGGTCTTGTTGTTTTAAAAAGTATTTTAGCCAGAGCCATTAAGTTCTAAACCGCATTCCAAGCTCAGTAGAATAACCAACTGATCGATGTGTGACCTTGCCTTCTTCATCAATAACAAAATAAGTCGGAAAGCCTTTAATTTTATAATCTGACATTTGTTGTTCTGAGCCGATTAAAACGGGCATAGTTAGCTCTAAATCATCTTTGAATTGCTGTATTTCTGCTTTGTTTTCCCAACTTAAACCAACAACAAGTATCTCAAGTTCATCTTGGCTACGTGCTTTACGTAAATCATTAAGGTTACCTCCACTCATGTGGCAAATACTACACCATGGAGCAAAGAAATAGATTAAGACTTTCTTACCTCTAAGTTCAGACAAATGAACTGTTTTACCATCGGTCGTTTGCAGTACAAAGTCAGGTGCCATTTGTCCATCTGCTGCGAGTGTACCACGGTTTTGGAACCACGAAAAAATTAATAAGACAAGCACAATGATAGTGGCTTCAAAAAGGATCGATGCCCACTTGTGCGCTTTGACATACTTCACTGTTTTCTTAAATGCATTCATAATATAATTTTCTCAGATTATTTTGTATTCTACCAAACAAAAGAGACAACAATCAGTTAAAATCTTTCAAAGTTTAATCTTATATTAATAAAGCATGGCAAAAATAACTCCAACTCATACCCCGATGATGCAACAATACCTCAAGATAAAGGCAGATTATGCCGATATGTTGGTATTTTATCGCATGGGTGATTTTTATGAGTTGTTTATGGAAGATGCCATCGAAGCAGCCAAATTATTGGATATTACCCTGACCTACCGTGGCAAAGCGAATGGCAATCCAATTCCAATGTGCGGCGTGCCTTATCATTCGGTTGATCCTTATTTGGCTAAACTGGTTAAAATTGGAAAATCCATAGCCATATGTGAACAAGTCGGTGATCCTAAAACTTCAAAAGGACCAGTTGAGCGCAAAGTCATGCGCATTATCACACCAGGAACAGTCACCGAAGAAGCGTTAATGGATGCGCGCAGTGAGAGTTTACTCGTTGCTGTTTTCAGCAATAAAAACGGTTATGGTATTGCCACTTGTGAGTTATCATCGGGTCGTATAGTCGTCATTGAAGTGGATAATCAAGAAACCTTATTGGCACAAATCGAACGCCTAGCACCAAGTGAATTATTGCTTGAAGAAAACAATCCTTTATGCGAACAGCTCAATAAATACCCTATCAATCAACGCCCATCATGGGATTTTGACAAAGACACAGCATTACTAACACTCACCAATCATTACAAAACCAAAGATTTAAAAGGTTTTGGAATCGAAGGTTCATCCTTAACCATCAATGCATTGGGTTGTTTGTTTAATTATATCCAACACACGCAAAAGTCCGTGATGAAACATATTCAAGCGATTCAAACAGAATTATTGGATGAGTTTCTCCACCTTGATGCCAGTACCCGCAAAAATCTTGAAATTGAAGTCAATAACAATGGTGGAACCGAACACACCTTGTGTGAATTGATGGACGAAACAACAACTGCGATGGGCTCACGTCAATTGCGCCGATGGTTAAAACAACCCCTGCAAAACCGTGAAAAGCTCAACGCCCGATTAAATGCTATTGGTACTTTAACGGATAATGGTGTGGTGTTTGATTTGCAAGAAACCTTAAAAGGCATAGGCGATATCGAACGCATCACTACCCGAATTTCTATGTTAAGTGCTAGACCAAGAGATTTAGTTACATTGACGTATTCGCTTAAGCAAGTTTTGGAATTAAAAGCAGCAATAGAACCAATCAAAACCGAAGAAATACAAAACCTCAATCATTTTCTTGGCACACACACAAAGGTCATCAATTTAATTGATTCTGCTATCAAAGAAAACCCTCCTGTGGTGATCCGTGATGGTGGCGTGATTGCTGATGGCTATGATGAAAAATTAGATGAACTACGCAGCATCAGCACTGATGCCAGTCAATACATGTTGGATTTTGAAGAGCGTGAAAAGCTGGATTCAGGCATTAACAATTTAAAAGTGGCGTACAATCGCGTACATGGTTATTACATCGAAATATCCAAACTGCACACGGATAAAGCACCCGAACATTATATCCGCCGACAAACACTCAAAGCGGTTGAACGCTACACAACGCCTGAACTCAAAGTCTTTGAAGACAAAGTGTTAAGTGCCAAAGAAAAGTCTTTAGCCTGCGAAAAAGAATTGTACATGCAATTATTGCAGGGTTTTGCCGATGAAATTCAGTCATTGCAACAAACAGGCTACGCTGTTGCCAAAATTGATGCGCTCAATACCTTATCCGAACGTGCCATGACTCTCAATTTAAATCGCCCAGAGTTAGTCGATGAAAAGTGTATCCAAATCACATCGGGGCGTCATCCAGTGGTGGAACAAATCCAAAACACCCCGTTTGAACCCAACGACATGGATTTAAACGACACAACCCAGATGTTGATAATCACGGGACCTAATATGGGCGGTAAATCCACCTATATGCGCCAAAATGCCTTGATTGTTCTATTGGCAAGTATCGGCAGTTATGTGCCAGCGATAGCGGCAAAAATCGGCAAAATAGACCGGATATTCACCCGAATCGGTGCAGGCGACGACTTAACCAAAGGGCGTTCAACCTTTATGGTAGAAATGACCGAAACCGCCAATATCTTGCACAACGCTACCGAAAACTCTTTGGTATTGATGGATGAAATTGGACGCGGAACCTCGACTTATGATGGCTTATCTTTGGCGCAAGCCTGTATGCTGCATTTGGCACAAGTCAATAAGTCCTTCACCTTATTTGCCACCCATTATTTTGAAATTACCGCCTTTGACAAAGAAGTCCAAAACATCGAAAACGTCCACCTCGATGCCATAGAACACGATGACTCCATTGTCTTTTTACATTCAGTCAAAAAAGGCGCAGCCAGCCGTTCTTATGG
>JALSLV010000010.1 GCA_026988115.1 Lysobacterales bacterium
AGAAAAATGGTTTCAAATTAAGCCTAAAATCTTTAAACAAAATCCTAGCCAATTTAAACAAAGGTTGTTAAGATTAAAGTCTTCTAACAAGATGGGTTTACATCAACAACGTTGTGAAACCTGACAGTTAAGTATTTATTCGATTCATTTCTTCCTGAATTTCCTTAAACGTCCTACCATCCTCTCTAACCCATTCCGTAAAGCCATTAGAATTTCTACCAAGCACCATATTTGATGCTGCACTAGGACTATTGAATACTGCATCTTCAGCAAAGACCAAGTGTCCACCTTTTTCTATCAAAATATTGGTTTCAAGTAACTTTCTTCGCATATTTCTGTATGTTATTGTACAGGATTGAGAAAGCTGTTTTTTAGCCTCACTATTTTTTAAAACAATATAGCCTTGATCAGTCTCTTGCATAGTTGCATTGTAGGACTTTGTCTTGATGAAATAAGTTATATGAACACTGATTTCATTTTCTGTTGCTTTCTCTTTTATGTTCGATAAAGTTGAAGAAATTAGGAAATTGAAACCCATAACAGGTAAAATTAATTTAATTTGCTCAAGGAAATATTCCATATCTGAAATATCAGCTTCGTGTAACGTAGGTAGGTTTGGTGAATTACCATTATCAATTTGCGCAGTTTTTGCATTAATTGCAATTTCAACCATTCGTGACTCTAAATACCTGATTTGAGTTTTAGTTAACAGTTCATCTTTGCTGATAAAAAATATTATTTCTTTAAAATCTTTGTTAGGGTCACTTAGGTGTTGTTTTAATCGAACCTTAATATTTTCAGCTTCTCCAATATAAATTCTCTCATTAAATGCTTCATCAGTTGGATCACCTTTTAAACAATAAATTCCAGGGTTATTAAACTCGTCTCTATTAATTATTTTATTTATAGCAGCTCTTGGGCTATAAACAGCCTTACCAACCCAATTTCCAATTTCACTGAATCGTGGACCGTATTCAGTTCCATCAATCATATATACTGTTAATTTTTTTCCCATAATAATTTTATTTTAGTTATTTAAAGTTTTGCAAAACACAATTATACAAATAAAAAATAGTATGTTGCTCTATTCATGTCAATTAAAACTCCGTACCACCAACGGTCAATGAATCCACTTTTAAAGTTGGTTGTCCGATACCTACAGGTAGGGATTGGCCGTCTTTGCCACAAACGCCCATGCCTTGATCAAATTCTAGGTTGTTGCCAACCATTGAGACTTTAGTTAATACTGTTGGACCATCACCAATTAATGTCACGCCTTTGACGGGTTTTGTTATCTTGCCGTTTTCTATCATAAAGGCATCACTGGCAGAAAATACGAATTTGCCATTGGTGATATCCACTTGCCCGCCACGGAAGTTTTCAGCATAAATGCCTTTTTTGACTGAGGCGATGATTTCTTCGTGTGCATATTTCCCTGGCAACATGTACGTGTTGGTCATGCGCGGAATAGGCAAATGCCCGAAGGATTCGCGCCTACCATTGCCTGTGGGATTGACTCCCATCAATCGCGCGTTGAGTTTGTCTTGCATATAACCTTTGAGAATACCGTTTTCGATTAAAATATTTTCTTGTGCGGGCGTGCCTTCGTCATCAATGCTCAGCGAACCTCTTCTATTGGGTAAAATGCCCGAGTCGATAATGGTGCAAACATCACTGGCGACACGTTGCCCAACTTTGCCGGAAAAAGCCGAAGTGCCTTTGCGGTTAAAGTCACCTTCGAGTCCGTGACCGATGGCTTCGTGCAATAAAACCCCCGGCCATCCTGCACCCAAGACAACGGGCATATCACCTGCGGGTGCAGCGACGGCTTCAAGGTTGATTAGGGCTGATTTTACCGCTTGATTAATAAAGGTTTCATCCACACCTTGTTTAAATAATTCATCAAGTGTCATGCGACCACCACCGCCAGAAAATCCTATTTCCATGCGCCCTTTACCATCACTCGCAATGACTTGAATACTTAATTTACACAAAGGACGAATATCCGCAGCTAATGTGCCATCACTGGCAGCGACTAAAATATATTCTTGCGAAGTGGAAACCGAACAAATCACTTTAGAAATACGCGCATCGGCTTTGCGAGCCGTGGCATCCATTTGATTAAGCAAGGCAATAATTTCGTTGTTGGTTACACCTGTAAGTACATCTGTACCAGTATATATTGCTGGTGTCTCTACTGCTTGAATTTTAATCGGAGCGACTTCTTTATTGGTATGAGCAATCGAGCTAGCAGTTTTAACCGCACCCATCATGCCATCATTAGTCATGGCGTCAGAATAAGCAAAGCCAGTTTTTTCACCATTATTAACCCGAACCCCAACCCCAGCATCAATGCTATGGCTACCACTTTTGACTTTTTTGTCCTCTAACATCCACGATTCACTACGTGATGATTGAAAGTAAAGATCAGCAAAATCACCGCCTTTGGACAAACAATGAGACAGGGCATTTTCGAGTTTGGACTCATCCAAACCACCAGATTCGAGCAATTGGGCTTTGACAATGTTAAGCATCTTTTACCTTATGTGATTAGTGTGGCACATTATCTTTTATTTAAATTATATTATCTAGTGCTATAATGTAAATGAGTTTAATTATTACATGTCTTATGTCATCTCCCGAAAATAAAAAATCCCTGATAAAAAATGAAGAAAAAAGTTACGACGGTGTTGTATTTAACCAATATAAGATTATTAAACTGATTGGCTCTGGCGGTATGGGCAATGTTTATTTAGCTAAACGTAATGATGGTCAGTTTAATAAAGATGTTGCTATAAAGATTTTATCAAAAGGCTATAATAATAAAAGTTATAAAGATCGATTTTTACGCGAAAAACAAATTCTTGCGCAGTTACGTCACCCAAATATTGTGCCATTATTAGATGCTGGTGAAACCGAAGACGGCATACCTTGGTTTGTTTTAGAGTATATTGAAGGGGGAATTATAAATAAATTTTGTAAATCACAATTCTTAAGCTTGGACGGAATCGTTAATTTGATTATCAAAATATGTGACGCAATTGCCTTTGCACATAGCAAAGGAATAATCCACCGAGATATAAAGCATCACAATATTATTATTGAAAATATAGATGGGAAATACCAGCCCATAATTCTAGACTTTGGTATTGCCCATAAAAAAGACAAACAAAACCTCACCAATCAAGGTAGTATGATTGGCTCCCCTGGGTATATGTCTCCCGAGCAAATGATCGGCATTAATACCATTGATAGACGAACAGACATATACAGTCTTGGCGTGGTAATGTACGAGTTGTTTGCTCAAAAGAAATTGTTTAAAGGCAAATCGATTCTTGATATGCATAAGCAAACTATTTTAGATCTACCCATCAAAATTTCCAAAATCATCCCGTCCTTCCCCAAAGATTTACAAACAATTGTTGAAACCTGTTTAAAAAAGAAACCAGAAGATCGTTACCAATCGATGTCAAAACTGAAAGAGGATTTACACAGGTGGATGAATGGAGATTCAATAATTGCACATAAAGAGTCTTGGCTGCAGGTGTTATGGCGTAGTATTAAGAGGAACAAAGTCATCACAGCACTGGTTACAACGATTATTCTTATTAGTTTAGTTTCAATTGCAAAGTACACCTATGATATAAATAAAGAAAGGCATATTGCTGTTAATGCTACCACCGAATCAGATGATTTATTCAATTACCTTTTAAAAGATTTATATGGAGAATTGACTGAAATAGGCAGAGTAAATTTATTACAAAGCGTTGCTGAAAAGAACTTACAGCACCTAAATAAATACCATTTTAAGCAGACTACAGCTAAGCAAATCAAATACGCTAAAGCTTATAGAAATATTGCAAAAGTTCTCGAAATAAAAAATGATAACAGCCTTTCAATTGATGCTCAGCTCAAAGCAAAAAATATCATAGAATCTCTACTCAAAACACAATCAAGTAACCAAGAACTCATTCACATGAATGTATTAATTCACTCTGATTTAGGCAGTTTGTATTTAAACAATGGTCAATTACAACTTTCTAACGATGAACATCAGAGAGCACAAAAATTAGTACTAAAACTAAAGCAGCTTAATTCGACCTATGCCAAAGAGGCCATCTGGAAAGCCAGTACATCCTATGCATGGACTTTAATGGAACAATCAAACTATGATTTAGCTTTGCTTAGAGCTGTACCCCACTATTAAGACAGGTGCTTAGTAGAATCTTCATTTCATTTAAGCAGCCAGTTTTTGGCTGAATTCATCATACCTCAAATTTGGTGTTGTACCCAAAGTTTGATGTATTCTTTG
>JALSLV010000011.1 GCA_026988115.1 Lysobacterales bacterium
AGGCGGTAGTAGGTATTCATATTCGGATATGAGCTGTTGTCATTACAATTCTCTGTGAATTGAAAATATCGAAATTCTAGCTAAAAACCATGTCAAGAAATATCTTTTATATTCGCTGAATAGTTACAAAGCAGGTATCTTAAATATAAGAACGGATGGTTGAGTTTTAAGGAATCTATGGAGTAGAAAGATTTGATTTTGTTGGATTATCGATTTTAACCGACTTTTTTGAGGTTTTAGTTTGGCTTTGAGTGGGATAAATCGCACTTGCCGATGAATTTTAATCGGTTGGGTTTGAGTGTTTGATGTTCTTATAATTGTATATCACGGTTACTTAAGGAGGTTGCCGCGTCGCTGCGGCTCCTCGCAATGACGGGAGTTTTTTTATTGCCTTTGTGTACTTTGCGCCTTCTTTGCGACCTTTGCGTTACGCTTTTGATTTTCGCTGTGACCTCTGTGTCGCTGTGCGATAATTGCTTTTAATTTTTAATCTAACTGATGGGTCGGAGGATTTGATTTTGTTGGGTTGTCGGTTTTAACCGACTTTTTTTAGGTTTTGTTTGGTTTTGAGTGGGATAAATCCCACTGACCGATGAATTTTAGCCTACTCTCAACTAAATTGATGAGGTTCTGATATGAGATTCAATAAACCTTGTAAAAAACATCAAAGCCATTATAATGTATGTACAAACGTAAATATAGAGACAATAATGCGGTTTGAATGGGATGATGACAAAAACCAAATAAATATTCATAAACATGGGATTGACTTTAATGATGTCAAAGAAATGTTTAATCATGAAATACTAGCAAACCTCGATTTAAGAGAGGATTATGGTGAAGAAAGATGGGTGGCAATTGGTTGGTTGAAATTATTTTTAGGAGTGGTTGTCTATGTTGAAAAACAGGATGATATAATGCGTATAATCTCTGCACGAAAAGCAACAAAATATGAGGTAAAAAGATATGGTAACTACATCAAAAACTAATTGGAATCGTTTAAAAAACATGAAAGATGAGGATATTGATACCAGTAACATACCTGAACTTGGCGATGATTTCTTTAAAAACGCAATGATAAAAACCGTAGGTAAAAAGCCAATCACAATAAGGCTAGATAAAGATGTTCTTGAATGGTTCAAAAGTCAAGGACAAGGTTACCAATCCAGAATTAACCAGTTGTTACGTCGTTATATGGAAACACATCAATAAAAGAGTTAGCAAAAGAAAAGTGGTCAAGTGACTTGTTTAATAGCTAAGAACAAAGTGGTCAGAAGAACAAAGTGGTCAGGTGACTTGTTTAATAACTAAATACATATTTCGATTTTTGGCAAAGCTTTAGCATCGCTCCCGTATTAGACGACTATTAACTTGACTGGTTATAAATTACGGCTTCTTTGGGAGGTTGCCGCGTCGCTTCGGCTCCTCGCAATGACGGGAGTTTTTTATTACCTTTGAAAAGAAAAGAGAAAAGAAAAGTGGTCAAGTGACTTGTTTAATAGCTAAGAACAAAGTGGTCAGAAGAACAAAGTGGTCAGGTGACTTGTTTAATAACTAAATACATATTTCGATTTTTGGCAAAGCTTTAGCATCGCTCCCGTATTAGACGACTATTAACTTGACTGGTTATAAATTACGGCTTCTTTGGGAGGTTGCCGCGTCGTTTCGGCTCCTCGCAATGACGGGAGTTTTTTATTACCTTTGTGTACTTTGCGCCTTCTTTGCGACCTTTGCGTTACGCTTTTGAAAACTCTGTGTAACTCCGTGTTATCTCTGCGTACCTCTGTATTCCTTAGCAATTTAAATTGAAACTAAGTGATTAAAAGTGGTCAAGTGACTTGTTTAATAGCTAAATATATATTTCGATTTTTGACAAAGCTAAAGCATCGCACCCTTATTAAACGACAATTAACTGGACTGGTTGTAAACTACGGCTTCTTTGGGAGGTTGTCGCTTCGGCTCCTCGCAATGACGGGAGTTTTTTATTACCTTTGTGTACTTTGCGCCTTCTTTGCGACCTTTGCGTTACGCTTTTGATTTTCGCTGTGACCTCTGTGTCGCAGTGCGATAATTGCTTTTACTTTTTAATCTAACTGATGGGTCGGAGGATTTGATTTTGTTGGGTTGTTGGTTTTAACCGACGTTTTTTTCATGTTTTAGTTTGGCTTTGAGTGGGATAAATCCCACTTACCGATGAATTTTAATCGGTTGGGATTGAGTGTTTGATGTTCTTGTAATTGAAAATTGCGGTTACTGGAGGAGGTTGCCGCGTCGCTTCGGCTCCTCGCAATGACGGGAGTTTTTTATTACCTTTGTGTACTTTGCGCCTTCTTTACGACCTTTGCGTTACGTTTTTGAAAACTCTGTGTAACTCCGTGTCATCTCTGCGTATCTCTGTGTATCTCTGTGTTCCTTAGCAATTTAATTTGAAACTAAGTGATTAAAAGTGGTCAAGTGACTTGTTTAATAGCTAAATATATATTTTATTAGACGACAACTAGCTTGACCGATTTGGCGACAACTAACTTGAACGGTTGGAAATTACGGTTTTTTGGGAGGTTGCCGCGTCGCTTTGGCTCCTCGCAATGACGCACTAGTGTCCGGTTAAATATTTTCATGTGAACTCCAGACTAAACTGGAGTTCGTCTATCAACTTCTGTTTTTGCCTTCGCCTTCGATAATAATTGGTATTTATGCTGTCTTTTGCAAATAATCCATGTTGCAACCATGTTTGTAAATCAATTAATTTTGACCAAGTTTTTGAGGCTTGTTGCATTAATTTCATCAGCAAATAACTAATTAAGGCAGTGTATATTTGAATTTTAACTGCGTTTTGCGATTGCCCAAAATAGGTTTTTAGTTTCAGTTTTTGTTTAATCCATTTGAAAAATAATTCTATTTGCCAACGTTGTTTATACAAATCAGCTATCTCTTGAGCATCTCTTTGAAAGTCATTTGTGATGATTTCCATCGGTGTTTTATCTTCTCTGAATATTGTGACTAGACGAATATCTTTGTTGGCATATTTGTTCTTCTTGCCTGCTCTTGGACTAACATTTGTTAAGTGGATAACTTGATCGGATTTAATTATTGCTTGATTTTCAAGTGAAACTTCTAGTTCCTTTACCACCTTTTTAGCTGTATTTGTTTTAGTTCTAGTTACAAAAATAGCTTCTTCTTCGTTGATTTCATGCCACCAGTCATAGTCCACATAGCCTTTATCTATAACGTATGTGTAGCCTTTTTGTATTTGGATGTGGTTCTTTGCATCTGTAATATCATTGATGTTTGGTGGCGTGATATTCACATAGGTCGGGCTATTGGTATCACTTCTTAATTCCAAATGTATTTTTAGTCCAGTAGTTCGGTTGGTTTTGTTTTCTAATGCCCATTCGAATCCTTTGCCTTTAAGACTGATTGGCGTGGAATCAATTATTGATATAATTTCTTCACATTGTTTTTTCTCTTTGCTATTTACTTTTGCCATTAATAATTCACAAATTTGTTTAAATGGTCCAACACTTCTTTTGGATAGAGCTTCTGAAAAAGTGGAGCGTTTTAGGGTGCTTGTATTCAGATGATAATGGCAATTGCTGTGCGAGTTAAATCCTTCGATAACTCTATGCATGGATTTGGCTTGGACAATTTGTCCATAAAGCATGACGTTCATTAAATTCATGGTTTTGAACTTTTTGACGTATTTGTCAGCTTGTTCTTCCTTTATGATTTTTTTAAATGTATTTGTTGGAAAATAATTCATTAGTTGTGAAAATCGTGTAATATTCTTCTTCATTGCAATGTAACCGTTTTTTAAGTCTAGTAACAGGGTTTATAGCCCTTAAAACCTTACATTGCAATACCTTTTTTAATATAGTCATTTTTTTAACCGGACACTAGTGCGCAATGACGGGAGTTTTTTTATTACTTTTGTGTACTTTGCGCTTTCTTTGCGACCTTTGCGTTACGCTTTTGAAAACTCTGTGTAACTCCGTGTTATCTCTGCGTATCTCTGTGTTCCTTAGCAATTTAATTTGAAACTAAGTGATTAAAAGTGGTCAAGTGACTTGTTTAATAGTTAAATATATATTTCGATTTTTGACAAAGCTTTAGCATCGCACCCGTATTAAACGACTATTAACTGGACTGGTTATAAATTACGGCTTCTTTGGGAGCTTGCCACCTCGCTTCGCTCCTCGCAATGACGGGAGTTTTTTTTATTACCTTTGTGTACTTTGCGCCTTCTTTGCGACCTTTGCGTTACGCTTTTGAAAACTCTGTATATATTGTGTGAACATAAAAGCCTCAAGGTTGGTTAAAATTATTGTATTAGGTGTAGTAACGGTGTATTATTGCACCATATTCATCATATATAATATTATGTCTAGACAAAGTATTTCATTTACAGAACCCAATAACAATTGGTTAAGTGCGCAAATTGAGGCACAAGAATACCGAAGTAAAAGTGAATTAATCAATGATTTGATTCGCCAAGCGCGTGCCAAAGAGGAACAATTAAATATTATCCGAGCAAAACTCATTCAGGCTGAAAAAAGTGGTTTCACAACACAAGGACAAGCGGATATTTTATCAGAATTTAAAAGGGATTTGAATCTTGAGACTGAATTATAAAATTAACCTAGAGGCCAAAGAAGACCTATTTAATATCTATAGGTTTGGGTTTCAAAAGTGGGGTGTTGAACAGGCTGATGTTTATTTTAATCAATTATTTATTTGTTTCGATAAAATTTGCCTAAATCCGGAACAGTTTCCTTATGTAAATGAAATACGCAATGGTTACCAAAGATGTGTTTGTGGCGTTGATAGTATCTATTTCTGTGTCAATAACAATACCATTGAAATAATGCGTATTTTGGGTTCTCAAGACGTTAGTATATAAGAAGCTGGTCAAGTGACTTGTTTAATAATCAAATATATTTTTCGATTTTTGACAAAGCTAAAGCATCGCACCCATATTAGACGACTATTAACTGGACTGGTTGTAAATTACGGCTTCTTTGGGAGGTTGCCGCGTCGCTTTGGCTCCTCGCAATGACGGGAGTTTTTTTTATTACCTATGTGTACTTTGCGCCTTCTTTGCGACCTTTGCGTTACGCTTTTGATTTTTTTTACTTATCCAAAATTTCATGAAATTTGAGTTGATACTGTTGTTGTTTTAGGTATAATTGTCCTATGTCCCGGGACACGGGACTTGGGGTAAATTATGAAAAGTCAAGATGTTGTAATATTGTTTAAGCTAGTATCGTTACATGCTAAGCAAGAAAAAGAGGGTTCATCTCTGTTTGGCGATGAAGATGAGGCACTTTTTTCTGTTAGATCCTTGGAGCGGTATACTGGTATTAGTAAATCGCAGGTCAATCTGAGTTTGAATCGGATGTATGATGTGGGTTTGGCAAAAATTGGCAGTGATATGGGCAATCCAAAGGTTAACAAACAAGCTTTATTGGAGTTTGTTGTTTATGGCATTCGTTATGTGTTTCCTGCAAAACTCGGGGTATTGACTCGGGGTATTGCTACATCTATTGCTGCTCCAGTTTTAAATCAACAAATAAAGTCATCGGGTGAGTTGATTCCCGTTTGGTCAGATGCACAGGGCAAAGAAAAAGGCTTGGCTGTTGAACCATTGCATAAAAATATAAGACAAGCCATTAAAAACGATGATTTAATGTATGCTTTTTTGGCATTAACCGATGCCATTCGGATTGAACAGTTAAGGACTCGCAAAATCGCAATTGATAAATTAACCAAGTTGTTGAGTTAAGAAATGGCTGAGTTAAGTCTTCAAATTGATATGATTACTCAAGTGGCTAAAGCTTTGGGTGATTTGCTTGATGATGTGGTTTTTGTTGGAGGATGTGTGACGGGCTTATTAGTTGATGATGCTTTTACATTGGAACAGATACGCTTTACCGATGATGTTGATCTGATTGTCAACATCATTACCCGTTCTGATTGGAATCAATTGCAGAGTAAATTGAGGAATCGCGGGTTTAAGGAGAACATCGAGGATACGGTTATCTGTCGGATGCGACTGGCTGGATTAAAAGTGGATATTATGCCAATTAAAAAAGAAATATTGGGATTTACCAATCAATGGTATCAAGACGCACTGAAACATCCTATGCCTTACAAACTAGCTGATATTAGTGTAAACATCATTTCCCCCGTTTATTTTATAGCAACAAAACTTGCAGCCTTTGAGGGGCGAGGTAATAAGGATTTACTTTCAAGCCATGATATCGAAGATGTGGTTACCCTTTTTGATGGACGCGAACAAGTGGTCAATGAAATAAAAAAGGCAGAAAAGAAAGTACAGCAATACATTTGCAGTAAATTAAATTCCCTGTTGCAGTAAATTAAATTCCCTGTTGCAGAATGAAAATTTTGAATACGTAGTTCAAGGAGATGCTCGAGGCGATTCACAAAGAGAACTAATAATCATTAGCCGATTACAGGCATGTCTTTCTTAGATTGGAATCAATCGGGTCGGAGGATTTGATTTTGTTGGGTTGTTGGTTCTAACCGACGATTTTTAGGTTTTAGTTTGACTTTGAGTGGCATAAATCCCACTTACCGATGAGTTTTAATCGGTTGGGATTGAGTGTTTGATGTTCTTGTAATTGTAAATTGCGGTTACTCAAGGAGGTTGCCGCGTCGCTGCGGCTCCTCGCAATGACGGGAGTATTTTTTATTACTTTTGTGTACTTTGCGCCTTCTTTGCGACCTTTGCGTAACGCTTTTGATTTTCGCTGTGACCTCTGTGTCGCTGTGCGATAATTGCTTTTAATTTTTAATCTAACTGATGGGTCGGAGGAGTTGATTTTGTTGGGTTGTTGGTTTTAACCGACGTTTTTTTCATGTTTTAGTTTGGCTTTGAGTGGGATAAATCCAACTTACCGATTAATTAACGTATGATTGGTTAATTGATTTGCTGGACTGTTGTTAATTAACCATGAAAATGTTAATCCTGAGATAAATCCCAATACATGCGCTTGTTTTAATGAGTGCCATACAATGCTTTGGGTTTGGTGTTGTTTTTCTGAAAAAAGAAACACATAGACGAATAAACTTACAATTATTAATAAGACTTTTTTAATTTTTTTTTGTTCAAGCAATTGGTAACAAGCCAAACCAATTAAGGCATAATTGCTGCCTGAAAAACCTGCGTAATACTGAACATTAGACAGGAGTAAATAACCATCAATTGTGGCTATGGCTATTAAACAAACGCTGAGTTTTTGTTTAGCATTTGCAGGAATAAGGTAAAGCAGCATAATTAATGCCATTAAATTTAAGCCCAAATGCATCCAGTCGTAATGGTACAAATGGGCTGTGATTAATTGCCACCAGTGAAAATCATTGGCTTGGTACATGATTTTTTCTTGTTTGGTGGGCTTTGTGTAGCGTTAATGCGATTAATGCAAACAATAACAGCAGTGATACAGAGCCTCCGCTGTATCCCTGACGGTAATTCACTTTTATATTTTCATTGGCTTGTTTGTTTCGCAATCTTTGCTCAAATTTATCCAATGCCAAAACTAAGTTTTCTTGCATCTGTGCCATGGCTATTTCGAATTCTTGATTTTGTTTGTCTCTAAAGGCTTTTTTATGTTTGGCAAAGGAAACTCGTTTGTTTTGTGAGGTGCTTGTGCCTGCGGCACGAAACAATATGCTCTGTGAATTGACATCGACAACAGCTAAGTCCATTAAGGTATTGACGTTGTAATCGGTTCCATGAAAAATATAGGCTCCAACAATGGTTAAATAAGAGAGGCTTAATAGGTTTTCTTGGCTGTTAAGTAATTGGTCATAAGAAACTAAAGCGATAACGTCTAAGTTGTAGAGGGTTTTGATTTGTTGTAGTGTTGAGTAGCCTTGATTGCTTTGAAGGTACAGTTCTGGGATTATTGTGATTCTATCTACGTATTCTTTCTTCTCAAACGAACTTTTGACATTTTCTAATAATTTGTTTTTGGTGACAGGTGATATGACGGTGGTTGTTCGTTTATCTGGAATAAATGCCAAACCCACATTTAACGGCAGATTTAAAACAGGATTTGTTTTATCGATTAAGGGTAACTTTCCATCAGGGTACAGAAATTGAACCAACGAAGTTGAACGTGTGTGTCGTTGCCTGTATTCTCCCATGAGGCAGCCGCTTAGGGTAAGTAGGGTTAATAATAAAATAATTTGTCGCAAAGTTCTCTCCTAATATTAATGGAGTATGCATCATCATTTATTCACGCATAGGTTTCAATAATTAATAATTTAAGCGCGTATTAGTAACCTAGAGTATCAATTAGTTATACTTTTATGAGTTTGGTTGGGAATTATCGGAGTTGAGTTCTGAGTTTTTATTTTCTACTTCTATTAATGTTTCGCCGATGGCTTGATGGGTTATAGGGGTAGAGAGCGACAGATTAAACTCTTCTTGCAAATCAAATGCCACACGATTGATGGCGTATTTTGCGGCTTTGAGTTGGTAGATATTATCCAACGGATAATGAAGTCGCCATAAAATGGCATGGTCACCGGCTTCAATAAGTGAAACTTTAGGCTTTTTTTCTATGTTTAAGGCACTGTTTTTTTCACACGCAACTTCCCAAACTTTTTCAAAGTAATCGCAGACGGTTTTTGCTGTGGTGGAATAGCCAATTTTGTATTCTATATAATCATTCCAAGTGGTGCTTCCAGAACGATTGAGAACTTCAATTTTGGTGTTGCGAAGCTTGGCATTTGGGATGACAATTTTGTGCTTTTGCACTAAGTCGCGAAAGGTGGTTTGGGTGAGTGATACTTTGCGCAAGATGGCTAAAATGTTGTATTCTGGAATGCGACAGACTACGCCTGGTTCGAGGTCGTTGTTGTAAAGGAGGATTAATCCATGCGCACTGTCAACAGCCCAGGCATCTTTGGTGGCGAATAATATAACTAATAATCCACCGAGTACACCTGTTGCTTGCAACCACTTGGTGACATTCCAGATATTGACCAATAAAAGTATGGCAGCTATAAAGGTGATGGCAATAATTAGGATATGCATCATCTCAGATTTGTAGGTGCTGGCACTAATTTCTTCACCATCGACTGTTTTTTCTTTGCCGTAATGCTGCAAAGCCCAAGCGTGGGAAAATTGGATAAACAGGTAAGAGATAAGAAAAACCAGGCCAGTTTGCGAGGCTTTGAGCAACCATTCGTTATCGTTGGATTTACCGTTAATAAAGGCGTCAACCACATAAATCATCAACAGTAAAAAATTTAAAAAACGCAGCCAAAATATTCGTTTAGAATTTTTTTCTTCGTCATCTGTGGGTTTTACAATGTACTTAAAGATAACACCCGAAAGTACGAAGAAAAGGATGTTCAATATAATAGCTGTTTTGCCAAAATTTGAAAGGTGGTGAAAGTATTCTAGTATAAAGTTCATTGTTATTTCCCTATGGCTCTTGTTGACGGATAAAATACTGATTGTTGTTGTGGTCAATACTTAATCTTTTGCTTGAATTTATGGATTGAATAAAGGCGTCAAGTGCCTTGTCATCAACAAAGTTTTTCCAGTAGGTTAAACCCAGCTTCTGATTAATTTTGTGCAGTGAAATATAACCTGCATAAACGGGTTGTTTAAAATTATTTATGGAAATGGGTTGTTGCCATAAATGCAAGGCTATTAAGTCCTGATTGTCGGCTTTTGTAAAAATCATGGATTCTATCTTACCATTGTTTGTGCTTGGAATAATGGCAATTTCATCATTGTTCTCATCCGTTGTTAAGGCCTTCCATACGTCTTTCCAGGCACTGGGCTTTAGAGTCGTCCAGTTTTGCTGAGCCAATTCCTTGCTTAATTCGGATAAATTTCCCATGTAATGGATAGAAAAAGCTTGTTTGGGTCGATTGAGCCAATCCGTGCGTTCCACAAGTTCACAATTTAACCATTGTTGCTCTGATAAAATTTTGTTAGTCAAGGGTTGAGTTTCTTTGAATTGTCCTGCAAAAAAGATGAGAACAAAAATTATTGCAATGCCTTGAAAGCTAAAAAACAGTGCGGAAATGGGCCAACCTAAAAATTGTTTGCGTGCACGCATGCGGTAGGCAATCGCAACCACTGATGCCCACAGAATGGAGCTAAAGATTGAGATTAATACAACACCTAAACTCATTTGGTGGAAAAACAACTGAGCAAAAGAAACCACAGCAATTAATAGAGTGGCTAAGGTATAAGGCCAAGAGCGCATTTTATGTGGTAAAGCACCAGATATAAGTGCTGCCCAAAAAGCGATAACAGTTATAAACCAGGTCAAGTGATGGTAGCCGAACCAACTTTGGGTGTTTTCGTGAGAAAAATAATTAATTAATAAGGAAAGAATATAACCGGTAATAACGACAAATGCCCAATGCCCTGCAGCGACACCTCTCTTGCGCCGAATTAACCATAAAAAGACAATTATTGATGGAATTAAAATGGCCAAATCATGGGTAACTGACAGGATAAATAACATGACGGGTTCTGTCCAATCGGTATGAAATGCGAGCATAAAATTATCAACTTGCAAAGACCACGTGCTAACGGTTTGGCTATTTAAACTAAAAAATAAAGCAGTAATTGTGATGCCAACAATAAAAGTAGCCATCAATGCCAAAGATCCTTTTTCAGGTTTTCGAGGGTCAATTAATCCAGAAGTCAATTTGCCAATGTGAGGGTGTTTTTGTGTCCATATCAAAGCATGACTTAAGATGCGATGTGTGCGTGGTAATAAAAAGGCATATAACAAATGAATAACCCAATAGACTAAGGCGACAGTCGCCACAAAAATCAAAACTAAGATAGCGAGTTTTCCAGCAACTTTTGACATGACACCCATGGCATTACCAAAGAGCATACCAGGTAACAAATAAAAAGGTGACCATAAGATTGCGGCAATGGTACTAATGGCAATGTATTTTTTGATTGGCATTTGCATCATGCCAGCAATAGCGGGGATAATTGGACGAACCAAGCCAACAAATCGACCTATAAAAACACTCAATAACCCCCATTTCTTGAAAAACGATTGCCCTTGTTCAATCAATCGAGGGAATTTGTACATGGGCCATATTTTCAATAACCTTTCTTTGTAATGATGCCCAATCCAAAAACTAACCCCATCCCCAACAAAAGCGCCAAGTGATGCCGTAATCCATGCCAATTGAAAATCAACGACGCCAAGCCCAATTAAAGTTCCAAGTCCAATAAGTAAGGCAGCACCTGGCAATAAGATGCCAACAAGCAGCAGAGATTCGCCTAAAGCAACAAGAAAAATCATCCAACCAGTGGCATGTGGGTGCAATTGCACCCAATCCAAAACTGCTTGTAGCCAAGATGATTCGTCCATTTCCGTGTCCTAGGTATTTAACTCAGAAAAGGCAAAGGTTGCGGCTTTTAATGTTTTACTTAAGGTCACCTCATCATGTGTAGAGGAGACAAAACCCGCTTCAAAAGCCGATGGAGCAAGATAAACACCTTGTTCAAGCATGCGGTGAAAAAACTTTTTAAAACGTTCTTCATCGCATTTGGTTAAGTCATCATAGTTGTGAATGTTTTTGTCTTCTGTGAAATACATGCCGAACATACCACCGACATTAACCGTTCTAAAGGCAATGCCGTTTTTATCCGCAATAGCTTGCAGTCCATCAACCAAATTTTGAGTTTTGACCGCTAAGTCATCATAAAAACCATCGGCAGAAATAATACCTAACATTACCGAACCAGCCGTCATGGCAACGGGATTACCTGATAAAGTCCCCGCTTGGTAAACTGGGCCAAGGGGAGCAATATAAGACATAATGTCTTTACGTCCACCAAAAGCACCAACTGGCAAACCACCGCCAATGACTTTGCCAAAAGTGGTTAAGTCAGGGGTAACGCCATAAACTTCTTGAGCCCCACCTAATGCCACGCGAAAACCCGTCATGACTTCATCGAAAATTAATACGCTTCCGTATTTGTCACACAAATCGCGCAGACCTTGCAAATAACCAGCTAAGGGTAAAATCATGTTCATGTTACCTGCAATCGGTTCAACAATAATAGCCGCGACATCTTTGCCATGGGTTTTCATCATTGCCTCTAAAGCATCCAAATCATTATAAGGCACGGTTAAAGTTAAATCGGCAACTGCTGATGGAACACCAGGAGAACCTGGAATGCCAAGGGTTAAGACGCCACTGCCAGCCTTGACTAAAAAGGAATCGGCATGGCCGTGGTAACAGCCTTCAAATTTTATAATTTTGTCGCGCTTGGTAAAACCCCGTGCTAGTCGTATTGCGCTCATGGTGGCTTCCGTTCCTGAGTTAACCATTCGGACCATATCCATTGATGGAATGAGATTGCACATTTTTTCTGCTAGGGTAACTTCTTGCTCGGTAGGTGTGCCAAAGCTCATGCCATTATCAACGGCTTTATGCACGGCTTTTAAGACCTTTTTATTGCAGTGACCCGCAATCATCGGCCCCCAAGAACCGATGTAGTCGATGTATTCTTTGTCATCGACATCGTAGATATAGGGTCCTTTGGCTTTTTTTATGAATAATGGATCGCCACCAACTCCTTTAAAGGCTCGAACGGGTGAATTAACACCGCCAGGAATAAACTTTTGTGCTTGTGTAAATAAATCGTGGTTATTCATAGTTGTTTTTTATTAAAAAAGGTTATTATAGGTGCAATTGAAAATTTTGTGAAAACATAACAGATTATTAATGAAAAATACAAAAAACAAAGCGCGCATTTTAATTGATTGCGCCGACGCGAAAGGGTTGGTCTATCTTGTCTCAAAAATATTTTTTCAACGGGGTCTAAATATTGACAGCAACCAAGAGTTTGTGGATAAGGAGTCGGGTAAGTTTTTTATGCGTACGGTGGTCAGTGGTGATTTTAATGCAAACGATTTGAAGATGGAACTAGGGCGTGTTTTACCAAGCCATGCCAATTTAAGGCTTGTTATTCCTAAAAAGAAAACAATAGTTTTACTGGTTACCAAAGAATCCCATGCATTGGGAGACATTCTTATTCGCCATTCAGCAGGTGAGCTGGATGCAGAAATTAAAGCGGTCATTGGCAACCATAAAACCTTAGAACAGTTAGTGGTACGTTTTGATATTCCGTTTCATTATGTGTCTGCACAGGGAGTTAATCGCACGGAACACGAATATGAGGTCATGAGAAAAATAAATAGCTACGATTTTGATTATATTGTTTTAGCCAAATATATGCGTATTTTGACTGAACATTTTGTTTCACATTACACTCAAAAAATTATAAATATCCACCATTCTTTTTTGCCAGCCTTTATCGGAGCTAATCCTTATAAACAAGCTTTTGAACGCGGTGTTAAAATCATTGGTGCAACCGCTCACTTTGTCACCAGTGATTTGGATGAAGGCCCAATTATTGCTCAAAATATTATTCCCGTTAATCACCGTTTTGATTGGCGAGATATGCAAAGAGCAGGGCGTGATGTAGAGAAGTCAGTACTTTCTCGTGCTTTGTCTTTAGTGCTTAATGATCGTGTGTTTATTCATGGAAATAAAACGATTGTTTTTTAAAAAAGCACACCGTCCTTGGCGTAAAATCCATCCTGAAATTTTTGAGAACAAATATAATAAAAAGTAATCTACTTTGTATTCATTTGAATATTTATTATATACGAAGATATACGTACCTAGCAAGAGGTATTGCAATTGTTTTCATTATTATGTGACTAAAGTGTTTAGAAGTTTATTTGTGTAGAGCACATGCATTAACCTTAATAACTAAAATTATTAGGGTTAATAAAACTGAAAAAGCTAATTGTTTATGAAAACAATTAGCTTTTAGATTATTTTACTATTTGGTTTCAGATATTAAAAATCATATTTGAAATTTAAGTAATAGTTTCTGCCACGGATATCATAGAGAGCCTGATCAAACCAAGGCCACCCTCCAGCTGCAACTTCTGAAAAAGGAGGTTCTTCGTCGAGTAGATTTCTTACTCCAAATGTTAGCTTTGATTTTGTAAAATTATAACTAACAGATGTACCAAATTCAATATAATCATCTACATCTTGTGCTGGTCGTGTAGGGTTGACATCGCAAGTATTATTGGCAGTATCACGCCCACCAGGCAAGTCTCTTGTATCACCTATATAACGGAAATCTAAGGTAGCTTCCCAAGCATTATTGCTCCAATTACTCTGTCCATTCCATCTCCATTCGGGTTCACTAGTGGTTCCCTTATCATCACATAAAGGTTGTAATGTTGAAATTTGTCGTTCATGACTAATAAGATAGGCTGCTCTTAAATCAAACCCAAAACGCCCATAATCAGTATTAAAAGTGTACTTTGTTGTAAAATCGATGCCCTCACCATTTTCTTGGTTAAGATTTTGCAGATTTGACCTTACTTCCGCACCTGGTGATGTCAAGGTTCCATTGACTCGGGTTATTAAATTTGGAAACAATGCCTCATTATCTATAATTTCTTGTACTCCCAAGGATCCTATTTTGTTTTCAACTTCAATATTATAGTAATCTAAAGAAAAACTTAAGTTATCAATAGGCTCATAGACAACTCCTAAACTATAAGAGGTGGAATCTTCTGTTTCTAAGTTAGAATTTCCACCACCTACAGATCTGATTTCAAGTAATCTGCAAGCACTGTCTATATCTTGTTGAGTAGAGGTAGGATCTGCAGTTACTTGATTACAGATTGTAGTATCGACAGCTCTTGTTACACCAAACGAACGACCTAAAAATAAATTACCAAGAGTTGGTGCTTTAAAACCTGTACCATAAGAGCCACGTATCATAAAATTATCGGTGGGTTTCCAGGAAGCAGAAAACCTATATGTGGATTGACTATCACCACCAGAGGTGAAATTGTTATTCCAATCGTAGTCATCGTACCTACCAGCAAGACCTAATTCAATGCCTTTCAACGGAGAAAATGACAATTCAGCATATAATGCTTGAACTTGTGCTTCTCCAGAACCATTGGAACTGGCTCCTCCTGCCACATCACCTGTTGTAGAGGCAACATCTGCTCTATCAACAAATGATTGATCTTTACTCTCAAAACCTACTGCATAGCCTAATTCACTATTACCAAAGCCAACGTCAAAATAACCATCTAAATCTACTTTAAAAATATCTTCATTGCCAATTGCTTGACGTTGAGTAGAAATAGTTAATCCATTAACGTCATAAAAATTAGGGTCATAGACTTGAGTTGGATCAAAAACACCGCTTTGAACAGCCGCTTCCAATGCAGATATTGAAACTTGTCCACCAACACCGATTCGATTTTGTTCAGAATCAACTGCTTGATAACTAACATCTAAAGCATGTGCTCCAAAAGTATGGGTATAACCAATAACAGCGGAAAGTGCAGTATTGGTATTATCTGTTGCTCTTGGGCCTGCATCAACTGATCTCCTTAGTATAAAAACAGGAGACGAATTGAAAAGATCGGTTCCAAGTTGTTGATCAATACCAAGTAACGCAGAGGCTCCTGTTATATTGAAAAAAGCAGGAGCAGCTCCATTACGAACTTCAGTTACATTTCGACTGTATCTAAATTCACCATAAGCCATACCATTTTCAGAGGTCTGGTATTCTCCAGTAGCAAGAATAGATTGTCGTGTTTGAGCTGGAATTGCATCATATAAAGGGGCAAAGTCAAAAGCACATTCCGATCCTTGGCTTGTGAAGGAAGCGGGTCTTACACTTGAAGGATCACAATTTGGATCAGGATATGAGACACCTGTACCAAAATCAAGAAAGGATCCAGGTAACCCAGTTGGACTTCTCCCATCTGTACCATCAGGTGCAACTGCTGAGCCTATTAAAGGCCTGGTAGATGCATCAATGTCGTCTTGTTGTGACCAGTTGAATCCAATGAACATATTGCCTTTATCAAAGGTAGAACCTATTCCTATTGAAATGTCACTGAATTCACCATCATTTTTAGAGGTTTGAGATAAACGAACATTTATATCAGCACCATCGAAATTCTTTTTTGTAATGATGTTGATAACACCTGAAATAGCATCAGCACCATAAATTGCTGAGGCACCATCAGAAAGGTATTCGATTCTATCAATAGCTCCAAGTGGTATTAAATTAATATTTGTGGATGAGCCCCCACCTAAAGGGTCTCCAGGTAGTCTTCTGCCATTAAGTAGCACAATGACATAGCTTGAGCCAAAGCCCCTAGTGTCAAAATTTGCTGTCCCAGCAGTTTGTGATAACGTACTGTTTTCATTAAATAATCCGGGGCCGGCAATGTTTGATTGGAATAAGAAATCTTGTACTGTAGGGGCACCAGATGCTTCGATAAATTCAGCATCAAAAACTTGTACGGGCACACTTGTTTCTAGATCTAATCTTCTTATGCGAGAACCTGTTACCACAACTCTATCTAAACTTTCTTTCTCAGACTCTTTTTTTTGTTCTTTAGTTTGAGCGGTTGAGACTCCGCCAACAGCAACTGATGTAAGCAATGCGGCATAGAGTATGTTTTTAATTGCATAAGCAATTGGATTACGTTTTATTTTCATTTTTTTCTCCAGTTTATTGAGTATTTAGCAATAGCAGCTCCTTTAGTACTAATGAAACCGTATATACTAAATATATACTACTATATACATCGTATATGTCAACATTTAATTGCTTGTCTTAACAAAAATTTAACAGTTGTGGAGAAATTAATAGTAAAAGTTCATCTTTTAGTACTCCTAAAAGACGAACTTTTTTTTGGTGGCTAAAGAAATGTGAGAGAGGTTACATAAATTCAAAAGCAAGTTGGTAGGTTGCTAAGTTTTATATTTTATTTTTAAGACTGCTGGTTAGTTGATCGGTAAACTGCATCACTGCATCGGTTGCTTCATCAGTGGCATTTAGTGCCGTGTAACTGAGTTTTGAACCATAGCCAGAACCAATGCTATCACCGGTTTTAATTTCATAGGCATCAACATCTAATTGTGCGTTGATTAACTCACTGGAACGCCCTGCATAGTTTAATTGTTGCGAACCCACGTAATTTACATTAGCAATTACCATTGCTTGACCACCATTTTTTTGGATAAGCTTTTTTAACTCGGCTAAATCCAAACCATTATCAAGAAGTTGACGCATGCCAGGAATAAACTGCTCATTCATGACTTTGATGCCTTGTGCTTTTAATTGGCTTTCGAGAATTTTCTCAATTGGATTGGCAACTGCAGGATCACCAAAGGCTATTACCACAACGCCTTTATTTAATGGCACGGCTTTGGGAATGTGTCGTTTAGGTTTTTGTTGTACGCTTTTGGCAACACGTGAACTTGATTCTACCGTTATTGGAGGAACAGAGGTTTTACTTTCAGCAATTGTGTTCTTTTGTGTCGGTGTATTAACGGCTAAAGCCTGCAAATCACTTTGGTTAGGTAACGAAATGGCTTGAACATCTGAGACTTGAATGCCTGAAGGTTTTTGACTGGCTTGTTCCGCGAAAGTTTGAGTTGAGCTCTCCGAATCTTGCCCTGGTTCATTGTTTTGTGGTAGTGTTACTGTGTCAGCCGTACTAACAAGTGATTGATTTTCATTGGAAACGGGTGTTTCACTATTTGACTCTTCTTGAATCTCTATTTTAAAGTCTGCCTGTTGAGTGGACGCAAGAGATTCATCAGGGAAATCAATTTGACTTGAGTCTTGTACAGTTGCTTCATCTTTGTCATCAGATTCGCCAAACATACTGGATAAGCCCACCATTATACCCTTGCCTTTTATTTTTGAAGAAGACTTTGGAACTGATGCATTGGGTGCAGATGAATCAAGAGAGTTTGTTGATGCATCCACAGGAGTATTATTGGCGGAATCTGTAAGTGTTACAATTTGTTGGTTGGCAGAAGATTTTGGAAGGGGGAGGTAACCGCCATAATAACCAAAAGCTCCAGCTCCCAGAACAGCAAAAACAGTGGCTGCCATCAACCATTTTTTAGCATTTCCTGATTTTTGAGTGGAAACAGGAGTTAAGTTTTGAGCAGTAATCGCATCAATACTTGGCAGAGTATTTTGTTCTGATATTTTTGGTTTAATGGTTTTAGCTACAACTGTTGCATTGGATTTTATATTAGCAATGGTTTCATTATCTATAATATTGCCTAAATCACGAATAACTTCATTGCAACTTTGGTAACGATCATCGGGTGATTTGGCAATCATTTTATTAAGTATATAAGATGTCTTTTTATCCACTTTTTTATTTAATGCGCGGATATCAGGGATGTCAGATTGAACCACTTCAAGCATAAGACCTAATGGACTATCGTTCTCAAAAGGAACTTTGCCAGCAAGCATTTCATAAAAAACAATACCAAGTGAAAAAATATCAGAACGTTGATCCACTTCTTTGCCGATACAAACTTCGGGAGATAAATAACCTGGTGTACCAACAAATTCACCGGTGTTGGTGAGTTTGTCACCATATTCACGTGTGCGAGCAATACCAAAATCAACAATTTTAAGCGTACCATTTTTTGTTAACATAAGGTTGGCAGGCTTTATATCGCGATGAACCAAATCTTTTTCATGGGCGGCAGCTAAACCTAAGCATGCTTGTTTGAGTAAATTTTTCGCGTGTTTTACTGTTAAGGTATTTCCTCCTTTTAAAATATCATCAAGGGATTGCCCTTCGATGTATTCCATTGCGAAAAAAGGCTGCCCTTTTTCTTCACCAATAAAATAAATTTGAATCACATTGGGGTTATTTAACGCTGCCGTGGCTTTAGCTTCACGTGTAAAGCGTTCCACTAAGTCTTTGTCGTTTAATAAATGTTCACCTAAACATTTAATCGCAACTTGGCGATTCAACGAAGGTTCCCAGCCTTTATAAACAACTCCCATGCCACCACGACCCAGTTCTGCTGTTACTTCATAATGTCCAAATTTTTTCATAATTATTCCCCTAAAAGTCTCTCATACAATTTCAAGCGTCCATCATATAATAACATATTTGAATAATTACTTAACCATTTGAGCTGTGATTTGTGATTCATATCACATTACACTAGATATGATGGACAGGTCAAAACACCATATCTAGAGAATAACATGCATATGTAGGGATATTAAAATAAGAAAACTTGTTAGAAAAACTTAATATTTTTCGGAATTAACTTATAATTGCGCTTTGAGTCCTTATATATGGGATAAATTTATTAGGAATAAATCTATTGTTAGATAAAACAAAGCCAAGTTTTTGCACTCTCCCCGATGTTGCAGCTGATGTAAAAGCAAAAGTCGCTGGAACATTAGAGTGGGTTGGTATGTCAGAAATTGAGATGCCAATAAACCTCAATGCCGATACAAAGATACCACCAACGGTGGCGCGAGTTCGTGCGGAAGTATCTCTTGACCATGAAAGTAAACGAGGCATACATATGTCTCGACTTTATCTTGCTTGTGATAAAACTTTTTCACATCAGAAGATTGATTTTGCTCGTTTATCGCAATTAACCCAAGAGTTTCTTGTCTCCCATGCTGACTTAAGTAATAACGCCGTTATTGAAGTGGATTTTGATGCGTTAATCCGCAGAAAAGCCCTCATCAGTGACAACTCAGGATGGCGCAGTTATCCTGTCTCTTTATTAGTGGTAAGAGAAAAACGAGAAATAACGCATATCGAGTTAGATTTTAGTGTCACCTATTCCAGTACATGCCCATGCTCTGCGGCATTAGCTCGAAGCCTTATTCAAGAAAATTTTAGCCAAAGTTTTGATAAAGAAAATTTAGATTATGACAAGGTTTTAGCGTGGATAGGCAGTGAAGAGGGAATTAATGCAACGCCACATTCACAGCGTTCGACCGCCCATATTCGCACCTTTCTCAAACCAGGTACAAAACAAGTTCCATTAAAGCAATACATTGACTTGGTTGAAGAGTCCTTACAAACAGCGGTACAAGCCGCCGTTAAACGAGAGGATGAACAAGAGTTTGCTCGCATAAATGGCAAAAACTTCTTGTATTGTGAGGATGCCGCTCGACGAATAAAGCATGTTTTGTGTCAGCAAAAAGACATCGAAGGGTTCTGGTTGCGTGTGCACCATCATGAGTCATTGCATCCGCATGATGCAACCGCAGAGGCAAGCAGTGATTGATATTGTTGTTGAAGTTGCCCGCTTAGAGGAAATAATTGACGTGCGTCACCAAGTGCTTCGACAAGGGCAGCCACGTAGCAGTTGTTATTATCCGGAAGATGTGTACAAACACACGGTGCATTTTGCTGCAAAATTAAATGATGAGGTTATTGGCTGTGCATCCATTTACAAAGAATCACACCCTGATTTTTCTTTAAAACAATCGTGGCGCATCCGTGGCATGGCAGTGCGTGAAGTTTATCAAGGTCAAAATATCGGAACGCAGTTATTAGAAACCTGTATTAATCACGTTATCAAGCAAAAGGCTGGTGTTATTTGGTGCAATGCACGATTAAGTGCCGTTAAGTTTTATAAAAACAGTGGTTTTAAAATTATTGGTGACGAGTTTGAATTGCCTGATATTGGTCCCCATTATTTAATGGCGAAAAATTTAGGTATTCATATTGGTCAAACGCGTTTTGTGGAAATTGCTAAAAAGCTTTTTGCTAGTAAAAACCCAATTCCTGCTCCTCAAGCCAAAATAAACATTGAAAAACACTAAAGCATCCCAATTAACCCAATTCTAAATAAACATAACATAGCAAAACAATGAGTGAAAATTTTAAACAATATATCTGCGTAGTTTGCGGACTAATTTATGACGAAGCAGAAGGCTGGGAAGAGGATGGAATAGCTCCAGGCACCAAATGGGAGGATGTCCCGGATACGTGGATGTGCCCAGATTGTGGTGTCACAAAAGAAGACTTTGAGTTGTTAGAAGATTAGAGATCTTCATCGGAGTTAATATAAGGATTTTTCTCTCCACCCTGAGTAGTTTTAAAGCGTTTATGTACCCATAAATATTCGTGCGGATTCTTTTTGACCATTATTTCAATCTCCTGATTCACTCTTTTGGTGTCTTCAAGCGCATCTTTTGTGGGAAAGTTATCCATTGCTGGCGATAGTGTTAAGGTGTAAAAAGGCGGTTTGTCGTTGCGTTGCACATGAAAGTACAAGACCGCACACTTTGAAAGTCTCGCCATTTGATGGGTTGCCGTAATGGTTGAAGCCAGATGGTTGAAAAAGGGCACAAATACCGATTGCCCTCTGCGGTAATCTTGATCGGGAGCATACCACAAAATACCACCCGATTTTAAATGTTTAATAATTGGACGCAATTCTTCACGTTTAAACATCTTTACCGCATATTTCAGGCGTGATTTAGTCACAATATATTCGGTCAATGGGTGTTTGTGCTCTCGGTACATTCCAGCAATTAGAAATTGCTTGCAGAGGATTTTTCCACCAATGTCTAATGAAGTGAAGTGACCTGCCACTAAAAGTACCCCTTGGTTTTTATCTAAACAAGCTTGAATGTGTTCCCCACCATGAATAACACTGTTTTGTTCAATTTTTTTTGTTTGACTTAAAAAGGCTTTAAGGGTTTGGGTAACCATTATTCCTAATTCTTGATAATGCTTTTTAATTAATTGTCTTCGTGTATTAATATTTAATTCGGGGAAGCAGATTTTTAAATTTGTCACCACTACTTTTTTTCGCAACCCAAAAGTGTGCAATAATCGTCCAAACACTTTACCAATAAAGACAAGAATACGATAAGGTAATTGAGCCAAAAGCCAGAGGAAAAAATAAATTATCCAACTGAAGGCAAACTTAAAATAAGAAGGTTTTGTTAACATTGCGCAATTATAACAATTTTTACGAGCGGTTGTTCTTAACTTTTGTTGACAAATTGTTGTAAAATGGTTTTTTTATAATTTTTAGGAGTTATTGTGGATATTGTATTAAAACAATTTCTAGGCAACAGCCCAAAGTGGTTTAAGTTGGTTATATTAGGCTTTTTGGTTATTTGTTATCCAGCAACTTTATTGTTAGGTAAAACGGTTATGGGTTGGGCTTTTATTGTCATGTTTATTTTTACATTAGCCATGGCCCTTAAATGCTATCCATTGCAATCAGGTGGTTTGTTGGGTTTAGCTATACTGGCTCTAGGCTTAACAAGCCCAGAAACCGCTTGGCATGAAATTCAAAACAACCTATCTGTTATTATGTTATTGGTGTTTATGGTCAGTTTTATTTACTTCATGCAACCCTTGCTTATATTTCTATTTGGCAAGATACTGGTTAAAGTTAAAAATAAAATCATTTTATCCTTAATGTTTTCAATGTCCGCCGCTTTTTTATCTGCATTTTTAGATGCTTTGACAGTTACAGCGGTTTTGATTACTGTTTTTGTTAGTCTTTACGGCGTTTATGAGAAAGTTCATTCCAATGCCAAAAATACAGATTTTGATGACAATGATATTAATGACTCCAAACAAATGGGGGGCGATGTCTTAGCAGAGTTTCGCGCATTTATCCGTTCACTTGTGATGCATGGGGCTGTTGGAACAGCATTGGGTGGTGTAACCACAATGGTGGGAGAACCACAAAACTTATTGATTGCTGACAAAATGGGATGGAATTTTACAGAATTTGCATCAAATATGTCACACGTGACGATTCCAGCGGTTATTGCTGGATTAATAACTTTGATTATTGTAGAACAATTTAAATTATTTGGTTTTGGTGGCAAGTTGGACCCAAATGTTAGAAAAATTCTAAAAGGTTATTTAACTAAACAAGATGAAAAAAGAACACGCAAAGAAAAATATGCGCTGATTGTACAAGGTGTTTGTGCTCTATTGCTTATTTATGGTTTGTATGCACATATCATGCAGCCTGGTCTAATTGGTTTGGCACTAATGGTTGTTGTGACTTCGTTTACAGGAATCATTCACGAACATCGTATTGGTAAAGCCTTTGAAGAATCCTTGCCCTTTGTTTCCTTGTTGGTAATTTTCTTTATTGTTGTTGGCATGATTCATGACCAGCATTTATTCCAACCCATTATTCATTGGGTGCTAACATTGCCAGTAGAAACACAACCCAAAGCATTTTTCTTAGCCAATGGTATCTTATCGGCAATCAGTGACAACGTATTTGTTGCAACGGTTTATATTAATGAAGTCAAAGCTGCATTTGATGCAGGGCAGTTTGATCAACAGCATTTTGATGCGCTAGCAGTTGCCATTAATACAGGAACAAACTTACCATCAGTAGCAACGCCCAATGGACAAGCCGCTTTTCTATTCTTATTGACATCAGCACTGGCACCGGCTATACGCCTTGGTTACATGAGAATGGTTGTTATGGCTCTGCCATATACAATAGTGTTAACTGTTGTTGGCTATTTTTTCCAATACCACAGGTAATTTATTTTTCGTATATTTTTGCAAAGCACTCATTAATTGAGTGCTTTTTTTTTGCCAAAATTTAATCAAAAAAAACCCAGCAAAATAAATTGCTGGGTAAATATAAAAAAATTGATTGGGGAAAACCAATTTTTACGATTCATTCAAAAAAGGGGAGAATGAATCATATGAATAGCAAGGGATGCTACTCATGGGCGTATGAAAACATTTTTTATTTTAAATTGCAAGTGTTAATTTAGCATTTGCTAATATATAAGGAGCTTTTAACAATTGTTTACATGATTTTAATTTCTTGTGAACTAACGTAATCGTCAACTAAACAGCGTTAATGACATTTACAATGTTTTAAAATTCCATGGTAGAAGTTTTTCATAATCTTCGACAGTTTCGACCAAAGGTAGTTTTTTGAAGACATAACCCAAGTATTCTTGTGGGTTAATTCCATGGGCTTTAGCCTGAATATTTCATAGCCCAGTTAAAATACAGTCGTGGCAGCGGCTCTTCACCGCTTATGTGAGTAAAAAAAGGATACGAGTTCAAACTTAACTCGTTGTATTATAAGGTTTCTAACAACTTTATAAGCAGAAGAATAAATGAGCACAAGTATCCCCAAACATATTTTAGGAATAAACGCCCAAGTAGTCAACACAATTCAACAGCAAGAATCAGGTAAAATAATCATTGTCTGTAACCGCGACAAACGTACCAGAATCATTGACCCTATTTCAAAACTAAAAACAACTGTTAATCGATATATTCGCCGAACAGTAAAAGATTTACCTTTATTTGGCCACCCTTGTTTGGTTGAAGTAGAGTTAGCTCAAGTTAACACATGATG
>JALSLV010000012.1 GCA_026988115.1 Lysobacterales bacterium
CCATAAAATACTCTTATAATGAATGACCGACAGTCGGTCATTGTGGTATTTTATCTTATTTTAGCGAAGAAATATATAAGAGACCTTTACACAACTCGTCGAACGTGCAAAAAAGTTGTCATATTAACCCTGCGGCATAATACCGCAGGGTTAATAATAAGAGAGAAATACGATAAAGCATTGATATTACAGTTGAGAAATAGCGGTCAAAACATTATGCAAAACAATATCACAATTTTTATTACCAAACTCATAGATATTCAAATTTGACGATTCTAGATAATTTTGGATTTGTCCACGAAGATATCGTTTGGCTCTAAAATAACGAGTTTTAACCGTCATTTCATTAATATTTAAAATTCTTGCTGTTTCTTTAGTACTCATTTGCTCTACGGCACGAAGGACAAAAACGGAACGGAATTTTTCGGTAAGCTTATCAAGATTTTGGTTAATGAGATTTTGCATGTGTCTGTTTTGCAATAAATTATCAGGCTGAGAGTCTATTCGTTCATTATCGCCTATTGATTCTAAAATCGATTGTTCATCTTCACCCATAGCCACCTCTTTTTTGTGTTTTCGTAAATACATCAATGCTTCATTGCGAGTAATGCTGGCAAGCCAGGCAAAAAATGAGCTTGTGCCTTGAAACGACTTTAAAGCTGAAAAGGCTTTAATATGTGCCTCTTGCACAATGTCCATGGCGATGGCATCATCGGTTAAGATACTGCGAGCCACACGAAACATTCGCTGGTTATAGCGACGAACAATACTGCCATAAGCGATAAAACCCTTACTTTTTACCTGTTTGATAAGTTCGCTATCGGGTATATCTGCATTGGGCACAGCTATGTCTTGAGTATTAAATTTAGTATTATTTTTATTCAGTTGTATCATATTTTTTATAAAGCGTTCTAATTTTAAAACTAGAACGCTATTATTTGTCTAATTAATCAATTGTAAACTGCCAAGCATTGAAGGATGAAATCCACAAGCATAGTTCATTTCATTTTGAACGATAAAAGTAAACATATCCCCTTTTTCCAGTGTTTTGGAAAGCACATTGTCATTTTCCCTATTAACAATATTGTGAGCGATAATGTCTCTATTGACCCAAATAACTTTGTCACCTTTGGCTACTTTAACGTTTGCTGGAACAAATGCAAAGTTTTTTATTTCGATGAAATGAACCCTTTCATCTTCACAAGCCTGAGCAATTGAAAAAATTGATAATGAAACCACAATGATTAAGAGTATGTATTTCATGACAATGTTTCTTGTATCATTTTGCAATGTTGTAAATGCGCTTTAAAGGCAGGTAAAACAGAAACTAAAAGGGCTTTTAATTCTGCATTAGAAGCCGAAGGAATTAGTTGATCTTCAATCACACCAATAACCGCTTCGTGGTAAGCCACTTCGTGATCAATATAAGCTTTATCAAAAGCATCACCATTTAATGTATTTAGTTTGGCTTCGTGATTTTTCGACTGATCTGCTAGAGCAAATACCAAATCATTATTCACAGGTGTAACACCTAATTTAGTTACCAGCTTAACTGCTGATGCCAATACCGACTTGTGATCTACAATCATTCTGTTAGCAAATTTTTTCACTTCACTGTTATTTGAACGCTTCAAAGCAATATTTCCAGCTGATATATCAATGTTATTGGCACCAACTACAATAGCTGCAATATTAGCATCTGTTAATTTTGTAGTTTGTGCTGTCTTTTCTGGTTTTGCTGTTGAACAACCAACAATTAATGTGATGAGTGAAGCACTAATAACGAGTTTTTGAATGTTTTGTTTTAAATTTATCATGTTTTATTCCTATTTTTAAAGATTTTGAGTTTAAATAATGCACAGCATTTGCTGTTCTTATTAGCAAGATGCATTTCAAAACAAAAAGGTTCCGATATTTTTTATAGCCCTTATTTTTTTCTGTTAGAATGACGAACATGAAAACTTTAATCTTAACAACTCTACTTATTATGAACACTGCCTTAGCTAAAGACTTAACCATCGACCGCATCTTTTCCTCACCTAGTTTAGCTGGGACTGTGATGCGCAGTGTGCAATTTTCACCCACAGGTGAGCGCGTGACATTTTTGCAAGGCAAAGCTGAAAACAAAGACCAATTTGATTTGTGGGAATACAATATCCAATCGAAATCAAAGCAATTATTGGTCGATTCCAAAGTATTACTGCCGAATGGCGAACAACTCTCTGCTGAAGAAAAAGCCCGACGCGAACGCCAACGAACGGCTAGCTTTTCGGGCATAGTTGAATATTCTTGGGCGAAAGATGGCACACAAATATTGTTTCCTCTTAGTGGTAATTTATTTGTTTATCATTTAGAAACTGCCAAAGTTATTCAACTCACTAACTCCAAAGACTTTGATACCGATGCGCGATTTTCACCTAAAGGCACTTACGTTTCATTTATTCGCCAGCAAAACATCTATGTGGTGAATTTAGCCAAAAATAAAGAAAAACAACTGACCTTTGATGGCAAAGGTGTAATTAAAAATGGCATGGCAGAGTTTGTCGCGCAAGAGGAAATGGATAGGGATACAGGTTATTGGTGGTCAGCCGATGATAAAAAAATAGCTTATGTGCAAGTCGATGAATCACCTGTTGCCATAACTCAACGCTATGAAATCAATGCCGAAAATATAGAAATTGTCAACCAACGCTATCCTTATACGGGCGAGCCTAATGTTAAAGTCAAATTGGGTATTCTTAACTTAAAGAAAAAGAAAACCAAGTGGATTGACTTGGGTGAAAACCAAGACATCTATTTAACGCGCGTGCAATGGTTGCCAAGCGGTAAAAAACTGTCTTATCAAATCATGAGCCGTAACCAACAACGCCTTGATTTAAATGTGGCTAATTTAAAAGGAAAATCCAAAACCCTCATCACAGAAACTAGCGATACATGGCTTAATCTGCACGATGATTTGCATTTTTTAAAAGACAAAACCTTTATTTGGGCATCTGAACGTGATGGTTTTAAGCATTTATACCATTACAGAAATAAAGGTGAATTATTAAAGCAATTGACAAAAGGCGAATGGATTGTCGATGGTATCAAAGGCATTGATGAAGACAAAGGCTTAATCTATTTTACCGCGAGCAAAGAATCAGCCACCGAAGAACATTTGTATGTTTTGAACTTAAACACCGCTGAAATCAACAAAATCACGCAAAAATCTGGTTGGCACAGCATTGCCATGGATAATACCGCCCAATTTTATATTGATGATTGGTCCACGCGTGACCAACCGCCACATACCACATTGCATACGGTATCTGGTAAAGAATTAACTGTTTTAAATGACAACACCATCAATAAAAGTCATCCTTATTATCCTTACCTTTCTTCGCACCAAAAAACCGAATTTGGCACTTTAACCAGTCAAGATGGGCAAAAACTGCATTACCGCATCATCAAACCCAAAGATTTTGATGCCAATAAAAAGTATCCTGTTTTTGTCTATACTTATGGCGGACCACATGCACAAGTGGTTGTCAATTCATGGGGGCGAAGCATTGATCAATACATGGCACAAAAAGGTTTTGTGGTCTTTGCTTTAGACAACCGCGGCAGTGCCAGGCGCGGTGTTAAATTTGAATCACCCATCTACAAACAAATGGGCACACCAGAAATTACTGATCAACTCACAGGAGTGGATTACCTCAAGTCATTACCTTATGTTGATGGCGATAAAATAGGCATGTTCGGCTGGTCTTATGGTGGTTTTATGACCCTCAAAGCCGTGACCAAAACCAATGCCTTTGCCATCGGGGTATCGGTTGCACCCGTTGCTGATTTTGAATTGTACGACACTTTTTACACCGAACGCTACATGTCAACACCACAACTCAATGCACAAGGCTACAAAAGCACCGCTGTATTTGATGATGTCGGCAACATCAAAGCCAAATTGCTCGTTATTCACGGCATGGCAGATGATAACGTCTTATTCACAAACTCCACAAAGCTCTTCAAAGCCATGCAAGATGCCGGCATTCTTTATGACTCAGTAATTTATCCTGGAGCCAAGCACGGCATAAGTGGTGAAAAATCACAAAAACACGTTTGGAAAACCATCAGTGAGTATTTTATTAAGCATTTGAAGATATGAGCTTAAATGATTTGGCAATCGCATTAAAAAGAAAAATTTACTGCATCTGACTCGATTCAGTTTATGTCGTTATTACGACTTATGTTTTATATAAAACGACATGTTTTGGTGCAGGACTTGTAAAATTACAAAAGTATTTTATAATTTACTTTACTCTATTTTAAGGTGACTACAATGAAAAAAAATATTTATATATGTACAATGTTTTTATTAGTGAGTTTTAATACTACCTATGCAAGACCAACAGGAAGAATCAAAATTTGTACCGTTCATGATTTACGCTACCAAGAAATACCGGCACTTCGATTACCTGTAGAAGAATGCAATACGACTCTGGGAACTGAAATTTATAACCTTTTTCACTCTGGATCAACTCATGCTCAAACCAACACAAACAAAGACCCGTATAGTGTAGTTGAGCCACATAATCCTGAGTGCTTTAGTTCACATATAATAACAAGACTGTAATTAAATAAAAATTTAAGAGTGAAGACAACGTGTCCTTTATGGGCTTCTAAAAAATCAACCCTTTGTTATCTTCTACTCAGCATTTCTTGTTTGTTGGGCGCCAGTGTTCCAATATTTCATAATCAAGTAGGAAATTCTCAGTTAGAACCTGTTGGTATAAAAGCAATCACACAAAGTCGATTGGGCTATATGTGGATAGGTACAATATCTGGTATTTATAAATTTGATGGGAATTTATATATTAAACAATTTACTGATAGTAAACTTAATTTTGCAAACATTACAGACATTTTAATTGCACACGATAAAAGCATCTGGATAGGAACAAGAAAAAATGGATTGTATCACTACATTAATAGTGGAGGACTATACAGAGTAACTTCTAAAGAACAGGAAGTTCCCCACATTAAAAAAATTACTCAAGATTTAGATGACACTATTTGGGTTAGTACAAATTCTGGTGTTTTAATAGTTGATGAATCCAATACATTTAAACAACCAAAAATAACATCTTTTAATAAAATCCAAAAAAATATAATTGGTATCATTGAAGTTATCAATGGAAATCAACTTCTTGTCGCCACTGTAGGAGGGTTTTTTATAGCCGACTTGCAAACAGAAAAACTAGAATACGTGGCACTTAAAAACAATGATGGCCACATACATGATTTTTTATTAGATACACATGACAACCTTTGGGTAGCTACATCAAACAAGCTCTATAAATACAATATAAAAACTCGTCAATTTATGCCCGCACCCAATTTAAAATCTGCAACTCGGGTATTATCTATAGTTCAACACCGCAACACTATTTGGGTTGCTACAATAGATGGAGGAATTTTTAAAATAAACATCAGCACCAATCAAACCACTCAATATGTGCACGATATGAATTTTAAATATTCTCTTTTAGAGAACAATATTATGAATCTATTTGTTTCCAAAGAAGAACTTCTATGGATAGGTGGTTTTTCTAAAGGAGTGGACTTATTAAACTTAAACACCCTACAATTTGGGTTTGAAACGCGCACAAAAGATAGCGTTAACTGCCTTAAAAGCATGAATATTAGCAGCATAAATAGTCATTCGAGCGGGGATGTTTTCATTGGCAATGAGTACGGTCTCACAATATATAATCCTAAAACCAAATCCTGTAATAACATTTATCTTTTTGAAAACTCAATTAAAATAAATTACACCGTTTACTCTACAAAAATCGACAATGACTTTATTTGGGTTTCTTCATCAAAGGGGTTGCTTAAATACAACAGAAAGAAAAATATAGTAGAAAATCTTTTTAGAGATAAAAATTTTTCAACAGTATTCTTTTCTCTAGCTATCAATAAAGACCAACTACTCGTCGGCACAGATCGAGGTTTATTCAACTACAGCATTAATTACAATACATTTATAAAAATTGAAACTCCTGATAACATTTATGATAACAAACCGTTTATTAAATATTCAATTAACAGTAAAAATGAAATTTTTTTACCAACATCTTCTGGAGCTTTATATTTAAATAAAGATGGGGAAATAAAAGAATTTAAAATCAAAAACAACCATTTCGATAACACCAACATTATTGATATTCAGTTCAATCTCAAAGATGAAATGCTAATTAGTGTTGCAAATAATGGTTTATTTTATTTTGATTCTACAAGCAAACTTATTAGACATTATTTAGACAACAAAGTATTTTCAAACTTAAATTCAATCTACCAGATACAATTTGAAAAAACAGGAACTATTGCCTGGCTAGCTAGTAAAGAGGGATTAATAAAGCTAAACTTACAAACCCATAAGGAATACTTATATTCTGGATTCAAAGAATTCAACCATTTATCAGCAACGCGAGCATCCATCAATAAAAATGGTGTTTTATATTTTGCTGGGAAAAATGGTTACGTTACATTTAACCCAGAAAACATCAAATACCACTACCAAAAACCAGAAATATATCTTTCTGATTTATTAATTATGAACAGAGTAATTGATAAAAATAAATTATATGACGTAACAAAATCTCACAATTCTTTGGAACAAATCGATAATTTCAACTTTAGCTATAAAGACAAAATGTTAGATTTTAGATTTGTAGATTTATCGCAAAATTATTTATCAAATTTAAACTATTATTATAAGTTGGAGCCCTTATTTCCAGATTGGATTAAACTAAAACAATCAAGAAAAGATTTGGTTTTTTCCAGTTTAAATACAGGGAAATATAAATTATTTATTAAAGCTTCGCTGAACAACACACATTTAATTGTAAAAACCTATAATATAACAGTTAACCCACCTCCATGGTTTACTTGGTGGGCGTATTTATGCTATTTGTTGTTTTCAATTATAAGTTTAAAGCTGTATGTGAAATTTAAAATACAATCTAAGGCAAAGCTTAACCAATTGCTTAGCGATGAAGTTAAGAAAAAAACCATGTATATTCAAAAACAAAACAAACAGCTTAAAGAACTCATAGACAGTAAAAATGAAATATTCGCTAATGTTACCCATGAATTCAGGACCCCAATTACTCTAATAAAAGGACCAATAGCAGAACTTCTAAAACAAGAAAAAAATAAAACAAACTTAAGCATGTTGAATTTGGTCGAAAGAAACTCTAATCGCTTACTTAGGCTAGTTAATCAAATGTTAGAATTATCTCTGGTCAATAAAACCACTTCATCAAACAAAAAAATAGTGGTATTAGCCTCCGCATTAAAACTAATTGCTGATTCATACACCTATTTAGCTAAAGATAAAAACATCGTTTTTGAAGTAAAAGAGATGAAGAATGTTGAGTTACTACTAACAGATGATGCTCTTGAACTTATGATAGGGAATTTATTATCAAACGCTTTTAAATATTCGCAAAATCATGGAAAGATAATTCTTGGTAGTGTGGTAACCAATGCTCGGGTTGAGATATATGTCCAAGATAACGGCAATGGTTTTTGCATGAATCAAAAAGACCTTATTTTCAAAAAATTCGGGCGTTTAACCCAACATCAGAAACTTGAAGGAGCAGGGATAGGCTTATCAATAGTGAAAGAAACTGCTCATTTAAATAATGCTGAGGTCTATGTAACAAGCACTGTTGGTCAAGGTTCTCGATTTAGTGTTTCTTTTCCCATTCAAAAAGTACAAATAGAAAAAAATAATTATTCACTGATTTCTAGTCAAGTACATACCAATGACAAAGCCACAATACTGATTATTGAAGACAATGATGACATGCGATTTTACATCCAAAAAGTATTATCAAAGAACTTCAATTGCCTCATGGCACCCACTGGAAAACAAGGCGTGGCTTTGGCGATAAAATTAGTACCAGACATTATCATTAGTGACATAATGATGCCAGGAATTGATGGTTACCATGTATGCCGACTCTTGCGAGAAGAAACCATAACCTCACACATACCTATAATATTGTTAACAGCATTGATTGAAAAAGCAAACCGTATTAAAGGCTGGCGAGAAAACATTGATATGTATTTATGTAAACCTTTCGATGCTGATGAATTAAACATGCAATTAATGAATGTTTTAAAAATTAGAAATATGTTAAAACAAAATAACCGTGAAAAAGTCAATGAAAACAAGTATCTTGATCTACCAGAAAAAGACAGGTTATTTCTAGAAAAATTAAATAATCATATCGAAAAACTTTACTTCGAACCATCTTTCAACCTAATAAAAATGTCTGAATTAATGTTTATCACAGAAAGACAGTTACAAAGAAAGATAAAAGCCATGATAAATCTTACTCCAATGGAGTTATTGCGCGAATACCGATTACAAAAAGCCTCAGAGTCACTAAAAAATGGCTACCAAATTTCAATTACATCAGATACTTGTGGGTTTGGATCACTTTCCTACTTTTCACAGGTTTTTAAAAAACATTTTGGGCTCACTCCTAAACAATACCAAAACCGTCATACTAAAAATACATAGTTATATCCTCACAATTGTGTTTAATTTTCGTTAATTAGCACTCAATTTTACAAAAATCTAAAATAACAGTCGTTTTTTTAATGCTAGAAAAACACAAAATCGTTAGATTGGATTCTGCCAACAATAATTGGCAAAATCTGTAAACAACTATGTTGCTTACAATTTCTAATAGAGTGTTTATCAAAACTCTCTTTAAAACTAAAAAGGTAAAACTTATGAAAAAAATTATACTTTCGACTTTATTATCATTTATTGTCATATTGACAGCTCATGCTGGGCCTGGAGACTTGACAAATCCAGAAGTTGGTATTGGCTCTACGGACTATTACGCAATTTATAAAACAACTAATTTATCAAGTGGTGAAGTAACATGGCACTTTGTTGGTTTGTCTAGTACACTTCTTGAATGCTCAACTGCATTGAACCAGGCTTTAATGTTACCTACAGCACAGTTAGTAAAACCTTGTCGCAGAATTTTAAGAGCACCATAATAAAATATTTGTCGTGAATACAACACTATTTATTCTTCTAAAGAATAAATTACACTTGTTAATTTTAATTAACAAAAATTAGTAAATGGTTTTCATTTACTAACATTAAAAAACTTAAAAATAGGAAACAATTATGAAAAACACAATTAAAAAAACATTACTAACCGCTTTAATCACAATAGGAGTTATTAGCGTTGCAAATGCCTTACCACATAACTACATTGATGCAGAAGTCATTGGGTTTACTGCCAAGTACAGTCTTCCAAATGCTTTAGGTGGTGGAACGTCAATACACACAATTACCGTAACCCATGCTCCTCAAGGTGGGGCTCTATTCTATGCTTGTAAATTTCAATTAGAATCAGCATTAACGCAACAAGGAGCGGTAAGGATTCAATCTTGCTTACCTATTAATTAATAAAATAGTTATAAACTTGTTAGAAACCATACATTAGTGTATGGTTTCTTAATAAACTAACCTTGACCTAAACCCCAATAAAATAATCAATTAAAATAGGAAGTCACATGAAAATTAAAAACATTATAATCATTATATTATTGATGAATGCAGGTATTAGCTTATCTAAATCCATCCATAAATTATCAATTAACACAGTCGGGACTATTAACTATTGGTCCAACACAGATATTCTCAATGGACAATTATTTTTTCAAGATTCATTTACTGAATACCTATGGGTTTCTGATGGAACCAATAATGGCAGTCATATTTTAGAATATAACCAACAACCCATTCAATTGAACCTTCACAGGAAAACTTTAATTGCCTATAAAAATTCAATTTATTTTATTAATAAATCGGACGGAAACACCCTTTGGAAAACAGATGGGGAACTTTTTGAACAAGTTTCCTCAAACTCATTTTCAGCATCTAAAGGCCTTAAAATTTATAGTAACCACCTAATAGGATCTTTATCAGACGAATCGCTAGTATTGATTAATGAAAATGGAATTAATAACTTGAATTTAGAAAACTTAAATAAAAACACACTAGACTCCTTATGTGTAATAGGTCAAAACAATTATATTATATATTCTCACTTCGATAATTCACCTAGCCATCTCTATCAAATAAAAAATGGCGAAGTTCTATCATTAGATGAGAATATTGCAAATAATGGTAGCTTTTCATTATCTGCTACCAATAACAACAGCTGTTTTTATAAGTATAAAAATGAAAACAATTTACAAAGTTCTGCTTCAAGTTTTATTGCAGTAGCTGAGTCAGGTTTAGTGACTAAGATAGAAACCGAAATAGATGGGGAAGCAACGAACACTTGGCAAAATATTATAGAATTCAAAGACTCCATTTATTTTTATCCAGAAAGAAAAAATGGAAATTATAATGACATGTTTCTCTACAAATATGAAAATCAAACAGTGTCCATTATTCAAGATATAGTTTTAAACCACTATGTTTCTGATGTCTTTTCAAGCAATAATTTTTTATACGTTCTATACCAAACCCCAGCAATTCTCGACCCAGTTCCACCAGGATATGTTTTTTATCAGTTTTATGTCTTTGATATTAACTTTAATAATATTTTTCATTATGATGCTAATGATCATTATAGGAAGCAGTTTCTATCCCCTTCTTCTAATGAAGACATTATTGTATTCAACCAAGATATCAGTTCTCTCGGGTTTATCAATAACTCCAATATAAAAGAATTAAATATTCCAAATTTAAAACTAAATTCAATTTTAGCTGATTCTAAAAATACCTATATTTATGGAACGGATCGAAATAATTCAAACGCCTCATCTATCTACGTCATTAAAGATAGCGCAGTTATTTCACAAAACCTAGATGGACTTTGGCATGCTCCAGAATACCAATATCAAGGTCTAACCATACACACCGGAGAACACATTGATGGGTCTCAATATTTGGTAGCAAGTTATAGGTTCTTTGAAAACGGCGTTCCTTTTTGGATAGCAGGATCTACAACTTTAAATCTTACGCCTACTCTAACATTTAACATGTATGAATATACTGGCACATCACCCTATATACCAAACAACATTGGTCAAAATTCACAACGTATTAAATATGGTGAGATTACTTTACAAGCTATTTCATGTGACCGCTTAAATTTGAATCTAACTTTTTCCAATGATACAAATTTCAACTTAGATTTAGAAAGAATTGGCCGCTCTGGACGAACTATAACTTGCATTGATTGATAATAGTGTAATGCCCAAACCTTAATCCACAGGGACGTGGACAAGGTTAATTTGAATTGTTCTCAAGTCCCGATATAGAATCGCAATAAAGAGTGAACGCAGTTGATCTACACAAAACTAAATCCGCCTGATTAGTGATCAAGCTTTTTGACAACTTTTTAGGTGCATTAAAGGTTTGTGCTTTAATTATGATTTATATATCGAGATTTTGGTTATTAGTTAAGCTTTAGTATTCTTGCCTTCAATTCATTTTAATTTTTTCAACCGCTTTTGCAATACATCCAAACCCAAATTTGCGGCACCACCGAGCGAAATTCGGTTATTTAGTGACTCTTGTGCCGTAATTTGACTGACTTCAGTTTTAGCTTGACCATAGGCATCTCGAAAACTTGTTCCGGCTTTGACATGGGCTAGTGCTTGATCGGTTGCCATCATATCGGGACTGATGGCTTGTTGCATTTTTTCTTTATTAAAATTTAAGGCCTTGATTAATCCAGGCATTAACTTGAGCACTTGTTTGGTCAATAACACTCCTTTTATCATCGGTTCTTTACTCATTTGCAAATCGCGTTGGTAGCCCGATGGCAAGGAAATCAACGCCTGAATTTGCGCCATTGCTCCTTCCAAAACGGACAAACTGGCACGCATAAGTTCGACCACATCGGGATTAGATTTGTTCGGCATAATGGAGGAACCTGTCGTGTGGCTCTTATTTAATGAAACAAATCCAAACTCCGCTGTCATGTAAAGGCTCAAATCCCAAGAAAATCTTCTGATATTTAACATCACTTGATAGAGACTTTGCAACACCACTAAATCAAATTTTCCACGTGAATTTTGTGCATAAACGGGGTTAATTTGCACCCGTGCAAAACCCAGTTCTTTTGCCACTTGTTCACGGGGCAAATCCAAAGGCACGCCAAAACCAGCTGCCGTGCCCAATGGAGAACAGTCGATATAATCAATTGTAGAACTTAATATATATGCATCGTCAATTAAACTTTCGGCAAAACCTGCCAACCACGATGCCACCGTATTGGGCATGGCACGCTGCAAATGCGTATAACCTGGCATGGCTGTTTGCGTGTGTTGTTGTGCTAAATTTAAAACCGATTGAGCCAATGTTTTACATAATTTTTGAATGTGCTGTAAATTATCTTTTTGAAACAAACGTGAACAGGTTAAAACTTGGTCATTACGAGAGCGTCCAGTGTGCGCTTTTTTGCCTAAATCACCCAATTTTTCAGTCAAGTAAAACTCAATGGCAGAATGCCCGTCTTCATAGGAATTATCCAGAACAAATTCACCTTTTTGGAATAAATCTTTAAGTTCACCCATGCAATCATGGAGTTTTTTGTATTCATCCGAAGTCAATATCCCTATGGTTTTCAAACCACCAATATGCGCTTGAGAAGCAACAATGTCATACGCAAATAAATGCCTATCTAGTTTAATATCATTGCCTGCCATAAAGTCCATCAATTCGGCATCAATACTTTGATTGTCGTCACCACTCCATAAATAATTTTTATTTGTCATCACACTCAAACTCAATTCAATTAACCGCAAATTTTACATGAAATCAATCAATTTCACCATTAACCGTTTTTTAATAGGGAAGTTCCAGCCATTTAATTTGGTATTATTATAATTTTAAACAACTTAGTGAAAATCTCTTATGGTATATTTTGCTTGGCTCATGTATTATTAAGGCGATGAAAATAGCCATTGTAGCCAGCCAAGCTCCCAATTCTCAAACCGCGTTAAAAGAACTAACTCAACGGTATGAGAGTTTTGTCGTGCCTGAAAAGGACGCTGATGTTATTGTTGCTCTTGGTGGCGATGGGTTTATGTTGCACACTTTGCATCAATTTATAGATGATGATAAGCCCGTTTATGGCATGCGGCGTGGAACGGTAGGATTTTTGATGAATCGTTACAGTGCGGAAGGTTTGTTGGAACGCCTAAAGAAATCACAAGTGACCATTTTACATCCCTTAAAAATGCTTGCTACAACCACCAATGGTGAACATTACCAAGCACTGGCAATTAACGAAGTGTCATTGCTAAGACAAACACGCCAATCCTCTCGAATAGGTATTAGCATCAACGGACAGAATAAAATAAAACAACTCATTGGCGATGGCATTATATTAGCAACTCCCGCTGGCTCATCTGCTTACAATTTATCTGCTCATGGTCCTGTGTTACCATTGGGAGCAGAAATTTTGGCATTAACACCAATCAGTCCATTTCGACCCAGACGTTGGAAAGGAGCCATATTACCTGCCGACAGCTATGTCAAATTTTGCGTGCAAGATTGCGAAAAACGCCCAGTAAGTGCCACTGCGGACAATTTTGAAGTGCGCGATGTTGATTGTGTTGAAGTATTTGAAGATCGAACCATTTCATTAAGCTTGCTTTATGATCCAGAACACCGTTTAGAAGACAGAATTATCAATGAACAATTCATCATCTAAGCAATCAAAAACAGCAAAACCTCCAATTTACGACAACAATCCAGTGTTGGTTATCGCGGTTTCCTCTCGCACATTATTTGACTTGAGCCAAGAACATGATATTTTTTTGCGTGAAGGTGTCGATAAGTACCGCGACTACCAACTCGCGCATGAAAATGAAATACTCAAACCTGGCGTTGCTTTTGATTTAGTGCAAAAACTGCTTAATATTAAACACCCAAAAACACAACAGCCTTTGGTTGAAGTGGTATTGGTTTCGCGCAACAACGGCGATACGGGCTTGCGGATTTTTAACTCGATAGCGCACCATAACTTAGCCATTGAACGCGCGGCTTTTTCCAATGGCAAATCCCCCTTTGCTTACCTCAAAGCTTTTGGGGCGCATTTGTTTTTATCTGCGCACAACAAAGATGTGGAACTCGCCTTACAAGCGGGATTTGCCTCAGCGCATTTACTGACACCGAAACACGAAAGTGACAAACCTAAAAACAACCCATCGCAAGTGCGTATAGCCTTTGATGGTGATGCTGTGTTGTTTTCTGACGATTCAGAAAAGATTTACAAGCAACAAGGCTTAGAAGCTTTTCGAGAAAACGAACGCAATAAAGCACAAGAACCATTGCCAGATGGTCCTTTTAAACCTTTTTTAATCGCACTGCATAAACTGCAAAGTCTTTTCACCGTTGATGAAACACCTATCCGCACAGCATTGGTTACAGCAAGGAGTGCACCATCGCACAAACGTGTGATATTAACCCTGCGAAAATGGGGCATTCGCATAGATGAAGCCTTATTTCTTGGTGGGCTGGATAAAGCCGAATTTCTTAAAGCCTTTAAAGCCGACATCTTTTTTGATGACCAACTCATCCACATAAAATCCGCCAGTGACAGTCACCTGACATCAGGACATGTACCGCATGGGATTGCGAATAAGTAACATTTCGCTCTAACACACTTCAATACCAATTGTTCTATTTAAAGACAATATCAGGATACCCTTCTACCATTATTTCTCTTAAGTAGATAATTATATTTTGAATATCAGAAAATTGACCGTGGGAGTATATTTTTGCTAAATACTGTGCATAACTATACCCACAATATTGTTCGTCATTAAGACACAGTGAAAGCATAGTCAAACTCCCAGGGGTGCAATTGTTGTACTTGCTGCAGTTATAGAAAGTTACTATATGTAAGCTTGACGATTTTATCCACTCCCAGTAATCAGACCCAATTCGCCTCCCAAGCTCCTTTAGCAATCCTTCATCATTCTGTAATAAAAAATATAAAGCAGAAAACTCCACCCCCTCTGGATCATCAAGTAGTGAATCTTTTGCTAATTGAAGCCGCTTCTCAAGTTCAATCTTGGACTCATACCATTTATTTGGTTTTGTAAATGTTTTTATAGTGTTTCTTACTTCTATTTTTTCTGATTCGTTTAAACCATCAATATATTGATACCAGTTTTTGCATTTTATTACTAAGTTATCTAAAGCTACAATTTGTTTATCTAATAATAAATCAACTGAAATACCTCCCAAAATGACTTCACTTATAGGGGCAAGAGAATCAAACCCACATAGTATAAATGCTTGTTTTTGTTTAAATACGTCATCATATGTACTAAAAGAGTCAACCTTGTAATCGGAGTTCTGAGTTTGAGCCTGAGGCTTATCACTTCCTTGTGTTAATTTTTCTTCAATCATCACTTCTTTTACAATTTCACTGTGTATATGGAGCTGCATATAACCCCAAACACTTAGAACAATAATAAAACCAATAATTGTTTTCTTCACGGATTAACCCCCAGAAGAAGCTAAAGTACAAGATGTTTCTTCCAAGAATACAGCACTAGTACCAGGGCCTGAAACTGTAAATCCACTTACCGAACCGTTTGGCCAAGTAACCCAATAGGTTTTGCCTGTTCCATACTTTGCTAACCATCTTGCATGTACATCCCATGGCCATTTCAATCTACTTATATGATATAAATACTCTGTATTATAAATGACTCCAGCCATTGCTCTTCTTTCTTGTACGTCAGTAGTACCATTATTGCATCCTGTCTGTTGAGGTGTTTCTACAGGTACATCGATATACCCCCCACTTCCTGAACCACCTCCTCCATTACCACCTGGAGAAGGGCTCCACCAAAACGTTATTCCCCAAGAAAAACTAGTCGCATGACCATAAACCACCATCTCTTCCATTGGTGGCAAATCATCACCGCAACCACTGATTTGTTGGCTATCGCTTGACTTAATTGTTTCTGTTTTATTATGTTCTGAACTCACAGGATTGCTTATTGAGCTTTGTAAAGTTGGATCACCAACAGAAAACGGTATAGTGCATTGTGCCATTAGATTAGTGCTATTTATCAATATCATAAATACAAAAAAGGACTGAACTAGCCGCTTTAGGAAGGGTCTATTGTGCTGTGCTGTGCTGTGCTGTGCTGTGCTGTGCTGTGCTGTGCTGTGCTGTGCTGTGCGACAGCGCTGAGTTGTTACTATTTTTCATTTTATTTCTCCATTTTTTATTAAAAAATGTAACGCTTTTGATTTATCTTACTATCAATCAAATATTTCGTGGACGAAATAGTTTTGGGATTCATGTAAATTAAAACCAACAGGTTACCTGATAATACTCTCATAACAACATAGCCTTGTCAATCTAAAATCAATTTCTTTATTGACATTAGAAGTCACTAAAATAACGTATTAATATCCACATAAAATCCGCCAGTGACAGTCACCTGACATCACGACATGTACCGCATGGAATTGCGAATAAACCCAAATGAAATAATACATACTTTGCTTGTTCAGCATTAATGATGCCTTAGTCTTATATATTGGCATCGATAATCACTGATGGTGGGCATGTCTCGAATGGCACTTTCTTAAGAAATTTTTACGTGGTTAAGCTATTGAAATATGTATGTTTTCAACAGTGTCAATGGGCCTTTGGGTTGCTGACTTCAGTCAACCTTTTTTTAAAACCTACAGCTTTATTGGTTGGCTAAAGCCAACTACCCGTTCGAGTTCTTTTTGGTCAAAAAAATTTGTTTTAGCAGAGGTCAGCTTTTTTCATTAATTTCAATATGTTATACCTTAACTAAGTGCTATTAGAACCAGGCCACCCTACAACAGTACGCACACCGATGCGCCATCACTAGAATAACGTGATGGTTAGGTTTTAAAAAACAACTACTCATTCTTTTTTACAAAATGAGTAGCTATTCTCTCGGGGGTGGGATGTTTAGTTGTTTGTTGTTGTGTAACAGTAGTGGTTGATGTTTGAACCATCGCCAACTACGGATACATTTGAACCGTCACCAACTACGGATACATTTGAACCATCGCCAACTACGGATACATTTGAACCGTCGCCAACTACGGATACATTTGAACCGTCGCCAACTACGGATACATTTGAACCATCGCCAACTACACTAACACAATTGGTTTTGTAATCTTGTGCCAATAAATTTGTGCTTATTAAGGATGATATTGTTAAAAGAAAGGTTAATTTAATTAAGTTTTTTTTTTCATGAGTTTACTCCTCGGATTTATATTCTAAAAATGATATACCATATTGTGGGTATGTATTTGCCTCAACATTATCTTCATACTCAATTAATTTCTCGGTCACTTCTTGGTAGTGTCTTTCAATTAATTTTTCAAATTCACAATGAAGTTTGGGAAATTTATTTGGATTTATTTGTGTTGAATACACTGTTCTTTGGATAAACATATGCTGTTTATCAACTTTATCAGAATTATGTATTAATGTATTTACCGTTCTATCTATTTGGGTAGCGGTTAATTGAGAGTAATCCTCTTCAGATTTTTTAACCGTATTAACAATGCTAATGACTTCAACTTTATCACCTAAATCCTTTAAATTGCCATTGGCAATTAATTCCTCCAAAATGGCTTGATAGGTCAGTGAACCTGGCGCTCTTTGTTCGCAGATGCTTTGGAAGGTTTTAAATGGACCCAGTTTGGGTATTTTGCTGCTGTTGTAGTATTTATGGGCGGTCCAGCGAATATCTTCAAGAATTACCGAAAGTTTATCGGGTTTGGCTCGTGGCATTTCACCTTTTAAGTGTTTGCTGATGTAGCGTCTGTCAATTCCTGTGCGGATAGCTAATGCCACATGCGATGCTTTTGGATCGAGTCTTTGCGCTTCGAGCACCAGCTTTTCGTCAAAGAGAGTTAAAAACTCATTGCGTGGCAGTCTAAATTTAATAATTATTTTGGCTATTGCTTTAGATAGCAGATTTAAAGCTTTTTTCTTTAATTGCTGATTCTGCTTAATTTTTGGATTTGTATTCATTTTTTAATTTATTTTAGTGTTTTTTAATGTTTTTTATCAATAGTACAAACTTGTACAGTTGATTTAACTTTCATCCTTCTATAATGGCGACTCGTGGGTAAATGCTACGACGCGAGTTTGGTCAAATCTCCGACTGTAGCAATTTTAGTGGGATTGCGTAACTCCACGGTTACGCTTGAATCAGCAGCGAGAACAGGCGCTGCTGATTCTTTATACCCCTTTTAATCTGACAAATCATCATTTCATAAAGTTTCACAACAAATCTACCATACATCGCTTCTTTGAACAATGCAAACAGCTTGCATTAAGCTATTTTTATCATTTTTCACGCCTTTTTAAGCTTTGAATTATTTCGTACGAAAGGAATCTAGTCCGAATATTGCTTAATAGATTTGGGTATTAAAAAAGGCAGTCAACAATTAGTTTGACTGCCTTTTTGATGTGTTAAACTTGTTTGAACGACTAAAGCTCTTTTAATCCTGTTATCAATTCACCAATCGCATCTTGTGCATCACCAAATAACATTTTGGTATTGTCTTTAAAGAATAAACCATTTTGAATACCGGCAAAACCAGTACCTCGTCCACGTTTAATGACGATAACATTTTTAGCTAAATCAGTTTCCAAAATAGGCATTCCATAAATAGATGAATTTGGATCATCTCTTGCCGCTGGATTAACCACATCATTGGCACCGATTACCAAAGCTACATCAGTTTGTTTAAATTGTGGGTTAATATCTTCCATATCCTCAATCATATCATAAGGAACACCTGCTTCGGCCAACAATACATTCATGTGGCCAGGCATACGACCAGCAACTGGATGAATGGCAAACTTAACATCTACTCCATTCTCAGTCAATAATTGTGTCATTTCCCACAACTTATGCTGCGCTTGAGCCACTGCCAAACCATAACCTGGCACAATGACCACGCGCTCGGCAAACGCCATCATTATAGCCGCATCTGCTCCTTCAATTTCCTTCATTTCACCTTGATCACCACCAGCTCCACCCGAATCATCTCCACCCATTGAGCCAAACAACACGTTAGCAATTGAACGATTCATAGCTTTTGCCATTAACTGTGTCAACAAAGTACCTGCTGCGCCTACTAACATACCAGCAACAATCATAGCCCAGTTTCCAAGTACATAACCCTCGAATGATACTGCCAATCCAGTAAAAGCATTGTAGAGTGAAATCACTACAGGCATATCCGCGCCACCAATAGGTAATGTCATTAAGAAACCAAGTATCAAGGCTCCACCGAAGAATATCCACAAGTTCATCGCTTCCATATGACCAAAGGTATAAATACCAAAACCAATAACTGCTAAGGCAAAAATACCATTAAAAATATTTTGACCCGGGAATGTATAGCGCTTATCGATTAATCCTTGTAATTTCCCGAAAGCTATCAAGGAACCCGTTAATGAAATGGCTCCAATAAACACACCAATTAATGCAAGTGACATTGGAATTGCTGATAACTCATGTCCATTGGAAACTTTATACAGTTCCATTGCGCCAATAAAAGCAGCTGAACCGCCACCCATACCATTATACAAGGCAACCATTTGTGGCATATCTGTCATTGCCACTTTTTTACCACTTATCCAAGCAATTGCCGTAGCCGAGACCAATGCGGCTAAAATAAGCACATAGTTTCCCATATGCGGAGTTAAAAAGGTAATCAGGGTGGCAAGAACCATACCAAAACCAGCCCAAATGATACCACCTTTAGCTGTTCCTGGTGCTGACATTCTACGTAAGCCGACAATAAACAATACTGCAGCAACAAAATAAGCAACTTTAATTAATAAAGGGATATATTCACTCATTTCTTATCTCCTTCGTCTTTTTTCACATCTTTTTTCTTCTTCGTCTTAAACATCTCAAGCATGCGTTCGGTAACGACATAACCACCAGCAGCATTTCCTGCTCCTAAAAACACAGCGATAAAGCCAAAGATTTTACCGAGGTCGGTAGTTGCATGACCTAAGGCCACCATTGCACCAACCAAAACAATACCATGAATAAAGTTTGAACCCGACATTAAAGGCGTGTGCAAGACCACAGGCACTTTTGAAATAATTTCATTACCGACAAATGCCGCTAACATAAATACATAAACTGCTACAAATCCGTCAATCATTTTATTTCTCCACTACCATAGGGTGTACAGTTTTACCCTCTTTAGTTACATTACTTCCTTCCAAAATATCATCTTCCCAATTGATGGCAAACTTACCTTCTTCATCTTTCATCAAAGACAATAAATTCCAAACATTGCGTGAATACATTTCACTGGCGTGCAAACCAAGCGACCCTGCCAAATTAACAGGACCAATATAAGTCACCCCGTCTTTTTTAACTGTTTTTCCTTTTTCTGTTAAAGCGACATTACCACCACCTTCTGCACCCAAATCAATCACAATCGTTCCGGGTTTGAGATTTTTTGTCATTTCTTCAGTAATTAAACGTGGCGCAGGACGTCCTGGAACAGCAGCCGTTGTTATTAGCACATCAACTTTTTTCAAATATTCAGTCATGGCTTCTTGTTGTTGTTTCTTTTCCTCATCGGTTAATTCGCGGGCATAACCACCTTCACCAACAGCATCCACACCAAGGTCTAAAAATTTAGCACCTAGTGATTGAATTTGTTCAACCGTTTCTGGGCGAACATCATATCCCATCACCATTGCACCTAGGCGTTTAGCTGTTGCAATAGCCTGAAGACCTGCAACACCTGCACCAATGACAAAAACTTGCGAAGGACGAATCGTTCCGGCAGCAGTTGTCAACATAGGGAAAAATCGCGGCGAAGCAACACCTGCCATCAATACTGCTTTATAGCCCGCAACTGAGGCTTGTGACGAAAGTGCATCCATGGATTGTGCACGAGAAGTTCGTGGCACAAGCTCCATTGAGAAAATTGTGATATTTTTCTTATTAGCGACATCATAGCGTTCTTTATCGGCAAAAGGAGCAATCATTCCCACCAAAATCGAGCCATCCTTCATTTGTTTGATGGTGTCAGCTGATGGTGGTGCAATACAAATAAAGATATCGGCCTTTGCCAAAACTGACTTGCTATCCTTAACAATTTCACAACCTTCATAAGCCGAATCAACAAAACCAGCATCCGCACCAGCCCCTTCTTGCTTAATGACCTTCCACCCGGCTTTTATCATTTTTTTTGTGGTCTCAGGAACCAAAGCAACCCTGTGCTCTAATTCTGAGGCTTCACTTATAAACCCAACAGTTATAGACATATAATTGTCCTCTTTTAAAATAAATTCGACTTATTATGCGCGCACATAGTCAACTATGCAAATAAATAAAAGTTATACTAACAATAGTCAAAGCTTATAGTTGCTTATTAATCTTGCGAGATAATATTATTAGATATGATGTTTATTCAATTAACGAGCGAATTATTAAAACGCCCATCCTCTCTATCAGCAACGCACTTAAATTCTAGGGTTGATTTATTTTGCGAGTCATTAGTTCTTGAATACACTTCTATACCACCTTGCTGCTCAAGGTGATAGCCGATGGGGCATTGCGTTTTAGCACGCACATTTGTCATTGGGTCGTTAACGGTAGAAGCACAACTAAAAAGTTGCATAATTAGTAACGCAAAAATTGTATTTTTAAGCATAAAAGGCAAGCCTTGGTAAGTAGAACAGACTAAATTATACCACAAAGAAATCGTGATTATTGCTGCGGCTGTTTTTTATTCTCCATTAAAAATGCCTTAAACCACTTGGGTGGCTTTTTTTCGATGGGGTGCTTGAAATTGTGTTCTGAAAAAAGCTTTTGGCAGAACTTTGGGAATTGGGTTAAATGTGTTTACACTTTTCAAAAGTTCGTGTAACTTATGCGATTCATTCGTATCCTTTAGCTTTGTAAATGAACAATCAATTAATAAACTTACTTAAAACACGCCGATCGGTTCTTTCAAAAAATTTAAGTCAGCCTGGCCCTGATGAGCAACAATTACAATCCATTTTAGAAATTGCAGCACGTGTGCCTGATCACCGAAAACTTGAACCATGGCGGTTTATTGTGTTGCAAGGTGATGCGCGTAAAAAGCTTGGAAAGAAATTTTGCCAAATTCGTTTAAAATCGTGCGATTTAACTACCGAACAAATCAAAGCCGAGCAAAGCCGATACAATCACGCGCCAACCGTAATTGTGGTGGTTTTTTCTCCTGTGGAACATAAAACGCCTGTTTTTGAACAATTATTGTCCTGTGGTGCGGTGTGTCAGCACATTAATTTAGCGAGTTTGGCTTTAGGATTTAATAGCCAATGGGTGACTAATTGGTGTAGTTTTGATAAAGATGCACAAAAGGAACTCGGGCTTAAACCGCATGAATCCATTGCTGGTTTTTTTCACATCGGGACAGCTACTTGCATTCCAAATGACAGGCAAAGACCAGATATAAGCCAAAAGACATTTTATTATTCATAAAAAAGGCAAACCTAGAAAGGCTTGCCTTAATCACTTCTTATATTGTAACTATTCAGCGTATTGATAAAAACAGACTTATTTCAGAAAGAGTTGCCATGATAGTTGTATATATTGGGTTGTTGACTTCAGTCGACCTGATTTTTAACTCTCTTTTTGAGATAGGTTGGCTAAAGCCAACAACCCATAAGAGTTCATATTAAGTTTTTCATTTACGCTGAATAGTTACCTTATATTTTTGTTATTTTAGAATGTTTTACCAAAACCAACACCTAGTACCCAAGGATTGATATCAATATCTACTTTTACGGGTCCTAAAGCCGAATCAAAAGAGGCCGTTGTATCAATCTGAATGTATTTGGCATCAATATTAAATGACCAATCATTTTTCATTTCAAAGTCTAGACCAAATTGACCTGCCAAACCAAAAGAAGAATCAATATCCAGATTACTTGCACCTAATGCAGATTTTGCCCCTGCCGTCAAATCATCATTAAAGAACAAGGTGTAGTTTAAACCAACTCCAGCATAAGGTCTGATTTTTGCTTTTGGATTAAAATGATACTGCAAAAAGACCGTAGGTGGTAAAACATTGGTATCCACAACCTTTGTTCCATCAGGAACATTTAAGGCTGAGGGTAAACCAAAAACATTAACATCGTGTTTACTGCTTAAATCTGCCAACAGTTCAACCGCAATATTGTCTGTCAACATATACCCAATAGATATATCTAATGAGTTGTTAGAGTCAACCGTTACGCCTGATCCTGCTAAATTTGCCCCATCGACATTCAATAAGCTCGAATCGTCACTTGGGTTTATATTGATTGCACGAACATGCAACAACCAATCCCCTTGCTCAAGGGCAGAAACACTCATTGTTGCACCTAATGAAGCAAGCATACATACTAATAATTTTTTATTTGTTTTTTTCATTTTTTTAATCTCAATTGAATTGGGTATATTATAGTTTGCTAATATAAAAAATAGTTGACGCCTATCAAGTTAACCTTCTGTTTTGCTAATGCCTTTATTTGTTATACCCAAATCCCGATAGAGAAATGCGATAGATAGTACAAGTAATTGATGTGCATAGGAAAGTCATAAAAACCGCGGTCACCTTATTGATGATGAGGCTTTTTATGAATTTTCTAGGTATATTAGATATGATGTTTTGACCTGTCCATCCTAATCTACGTGGATTATGAAAGGCAGTATAATATATTGTCTTTGCATACCATAATTTAGGGGACAGGTCATGAACCAT
>JALSLV010000013.1 GCA_026988115.1 Lysobacterales bacterium
TTTTCTAATAGTTTGGTAATATGGTTCATGACCTGTCCCCTAAATTATGGTATGCAAAGACAATATATTATACTGCCTTTCATAATCCACGTAGATTAGGATGGACAGGTCAAAACATCATATCTAAATTGAATTAAATTTAAAGGAATCGGGTTTTAGCAGCTTGATTTAGGCTCCAATAAACGTAAAAAGGCATAACTGATTTATTTCAGATATGCCTTTTTTTCATTATTATGGATATAATTTAATGTTTAAAATGCAATTTTCGAATACTGAGCAACAATAACAATATAAAAGAGGCGAGCTGCAACCATTGAGGTACATGTCCGTGACTCATCTGTAAATGTTGGCTTAAATCTATTTGCCACAAAGCCACCAAATGATTCACCACAAAACCGCTGATTAAGGCGGTTGACATAATGCCACCTAAATACAACCACATGGTGCGTTTGCCCATTTGTTGGGAAATGACACCCAAAGTAGCCATATTGGTCGCAGGTCCTGCTAATAAAAATACCAGAACAGCCCCTGGAGAAATTCCTGCCAATAAGAACCCTGCAGCAAGTGGAGTGGATGCGGTAGCACACACATACATTGGGATGCCGACTAACAACATGACTAACATCCCAAGCCAGCCAGAGCCATATTTTATTAAAGTATCACTTGGAACAAATGTTTGCACAACAGCTGCAAATATTAAGCCTATAACCAACCAAAAGATGATGTTATCTAATAAATCGGTGAAAGCGTATTTGACACCATTGACTATTTTAGAAAACAAGGTGACAGTAGAAGGTGACTTTTCATGGGTAGAAGAACAACAGGATGTTTCTTGTTTAACTTCATCCTTTGAGCCACAACAACTGCTCTGAATAACTGGGGCTGATTTTTCAGTACTGCAACAGGATGTTTCTGTGATTTTTTCTTTTTCACTTGAGCAACATGCCGTTTTATTTTTACTTTTAGATTTATTTGTTGGTTCTGCCACTTCTTCATAATCAAAAAAGCTAACCAATGTTCCTGCCGTTATGGCTGAAACCAATGCAGAGATTGGACGAATAACCGCCATAAACGGTCCCATCATGGCATAGGTAATAAAAACCGAATCCACGCCTGTTTCGGGTGTTGAAACCAGAAACGAAGTGGTGGCAGACTTTGAAGCACCAGCCTCACGTAAACCCATCGCTGCAGGAATAACACCACACGAACATAACGGCAAAGGTGCACCTAAAATTGCCGCTTTGATAATCGAAGCAAAACCTTCGTTGCTTAAATGCCGTTGTAAAAATTCGGTTGGAATTAAAGTTTTAAACAAACCGCCAATAAATAAGCCAATAACCAACCAAAAGGAAGCATCAAGTGCTAAATAATATAAATTGTATAAAAAGTCTTTCATGTTTAATGCTCTGTATTAGTTTTCAAGTGCTTGTAAGATTGAACAATGCGCAGCAGTTTCCTCACCACCGCAACAAGAGGTGTGGATTTTCTGCAACGCCGCTTTGATTTCGCTTAATTCATTGATTTTTTGATTAATTTCATCCAGCTTTATTTGCGTAAAATTTTTAACTTCTTGGCAAGTGTGTTCATCCTTAGTGACTTGGATTGCTAACAAATCTTTAATTTCTTTTAAGGTAAATCCGACCAGTTTGGCTTTTTTAATAAAGCGCAATCTTTCAACTGAGTTTTGCGGATAATCACGGTAGCCATTTTCAAGCCGTTGCGGCTCATTAATCAAACCCTGCGACTCGTAATAACGCAAGGTCTGAATGTCTAAATCGACAGTTTTTGCTAGTTGACCAATTTTCATTGTTTATTAATTATAAGAATATGGGTTGGCATTTTAAACCCTAAAGTGTACTAGAGGGTCAAATGTTTTGTTTAAATTTATTGTAACCTCAAGTTGTTTTAATCGTCTTTGAATAAACTCCAACAGGAAAACATAAATGAAATACATTAGCTTACTATTAATCATCTTATTATCAGCTTGTCATTATAAAAATCAAACACCTCACACACAGGTAAAAGGCAATGCCAAAGAAGTATTATTACTGGGTACATTTCATTTCAATAACCCACGAGCCGATGTAGTTAAAAATGAAGTATTTGATGTCATGACAGATAATGGGCAACAACAGTTAAAGCAATTAGCTGATAAACTCACTAAATTCAAACCCACAAAAATATTTACTGAATGGGAAGTGGATGATCAAGAGAATCTAAACAAACTTTACCAAAAATACCTCGATGGCACTTATTTTGATGATAAAACATTAAGTGATTTCTACCGTAAAGGTGAAATATTCCAATTGGCATTTCGTGTTGCAAAAAAACTTAATCATAAAAAAGTGTATGCGATTGACCCAACAGAAAAACCTTTTGATTATCCACTTGTTATGAAAGCCATTGAAGAAAATAATCAAGATACGCTTAAAGTACAATTAGACCAAACCATGAAAAACTTTGGCGAACAAGCCACCAAAGATGCCGAAACTTTAAACTTGGAAGAAATTTATTTAAAAACCAACACGTTAGAGCAAAATATTGCCAACATTGAAATCTATACCGAACTGCTTATCAAAGCAGGAGATTTAAACAACTCAGCAGGTGCTGATGTGGTTGCTCAATGGTATAAGCGTAACCTACGTATGTGGGGAAATATCCAAAAACAAGTGAATAAAGATGATAAAAGAATTATGGTTCTACTTGGTGCAGGTCATACCGCAATTCTCAATCAAATTGTTTCCTACAACAGCCACTGGAAAGCCGCTGATTTAAGAAAAGTATTCAATGGCAGTTATATCGATGTTGATTTTTAGACTTTATTTCATTCAATAAATATATTACACTAATGGTTTTTAAAATAATGTCATCATCATGAAAATAAAAGCAGCAGTAGCCTGGGAAGCAGGCAAACCATTAGTAATCGAAGAAATCGATTTACAAGCACCACAAAAAGGCGAAGTGTTAATCAAAATGATTGCAACCGGCGTTTGCCATACCGATGCATTCACCTTGTCTGGTGCAGATCCAGAAGGGATTTTTCCAGCCGTATTGGGTCACGAAGGCGGTGGTATTGTGGTTGAATTGGGAGAAGGCGTGACTTCGGTTAAAGTCGATGACCATGTGATACCGCTTTATACGCCCGAATGTGGCGAGTGTAGCTTTTGTACCTCGGGCAAAACCAATTTATGCCAAGCCATCCGCGAAACCCAAGGCAAAGGCTTGATGCCAGATGGTACGACGCGACTTTCAAAAGATGGCAAGCCTATTTATCACTACATGGGCACCTCTACTTTTGCCGAGTATGCAGTGGTTCCTGAAATTGCTTTGGCAGTCATAAATAAAGCAGCACCATTGGATAAAGTCTGCTTGCTTGGTTGTGGTATCACCACAGGCGTTGGGGCTGTATCTAACACAGCCAAGATGGAAGCGGGTTCTACCGTTGCGGTCTTTGGTCTTGGTGGCATTGGTTTGGGCGTGATTCAAGGGGCAGTTATGGCAGGTGCCAGTCGCATAATTGGGGTGGATATTAATCCCGATAAATTTGAATTTGCCAAACAAATGGGCTGCACCGATTTCGTCAATCCCAAAGATTATGACAGACCTATTCAAGAAGTATTGGTTGATATGACTAATGGCGGTCTAGATTACACCTTTGAATGTGTTGGCAATGTAAATTTAATGCGTTCAGCCTTAGAGTGTTGCCACAAAGGTTGGGGCGAGTCCATTATTATCGGTGTAGCAGGTGCTGGACAAGAAATTGCCACCCGCCCATTTCAGCTGGTAACAGGACGTGTGTGGAAAGGTTCCGCCTTTGGTGGCGTTAAAGGCCGCTCACAATTACCAGGTTATGTTGAAAATTATTTAGCTGGCAAGCTAAAAGTCGATGAATTTGTCAGTCATGAAATGGGCTTAAAAGACATCAACAAAGCCTTTGACTTAATGCACAAAGGCGATGGTATACGTACTGTGATTAAGTTTTAAAATTCATCTGTGATAGGATAAAAACCATGAAAAAAATCCTTTTTTAACAAAAATAAAACCATATATGGAACTAATGAACAGAGACTAAGTTGTTAGTTGCCCACATTACAATTGACACATAGTGCTTGACCGAGAAAGCATTCGTAGCGAGGGAAAGTCTGGCTTTAGGCAATAATTTTTCATTATTTGAGGAGAATAGCTGGTTATTTGACGAGAATAAGGAGGAATTTTGTCAAAATCCAGCTTTTTCGCAGTAGAATATTCTTTCTCGGTCAGGCACTACAAACTTGAGAGGCAGGATTTGAAAATACTTATCACCGGAACAGCAGGGCGAATTGGTCGCTCAATATACATCAGATTAATGCAGAATTACTCTGTCATTGGTATCGATAGAACGCCTTGTTCAACCGCAGATTTAGTCGGGGATATTCGGGACATTGAGCTACTAAATAAAGGTTTGAAGGGGGTTGATGTGATTGTGCATACAGCGGCTTTGCATGCCCCTCATGTGGATTTACTTCCAGACAATGAATTTAAAAGTGTTAATGTAGACGCAACAGAACTGCTAATGCGTGAAGGAATTCGCAGAGGAATTAAACAATTTGTTTTCACAAGCACAACAGCATTGTATGGCAAAGCTTCCACACCAGAAGGTATAGCTGGTTGGGTTGATGAGAATATGACTCCACAACCCAAGACGATTTATCATCGGTCAAAGATCGATGCTGAAGAGCTTTTGCAGCAAATGTCTAAGGAGTCTGGAGTACCAGTAACCGTTATCCAAATGTCACGTTGTTTTCCAGAATCAGCAGATTTAATGGCGGTTTATCGCCTGAATCGGGGCATTGATGCCCGAGATGTTGCTACTGCCCATTTATGTGCCATTGAAAAGCAAATGACGGGTTTTAAACGCTACATTATTTCTGGAGCGACTCCATTCAAGAAAAAATGTTGCCATAATTTGTTTTATGATGCAGCCTCAACAATTCAGGAGGTTGCTCCGAATCTAGCTAGAGAGTTTGACACCAGGGGATGGGTGCTTCCACTAAGCATTGATAGAGTATATGACTCTTCGGCAGCACAAAAAGAGCTAGACTGGCACCCTAAGCATGGCTATGAAAGCGTCTTGCGTATGCTGGATGATGAAATACCTGAAGTTCTACCAGTCATCAAAACAGCCAACCAATCATTTAACCAAGATGTCCGCAATGAAGGCGTTAGTAAATTAAGGCATTCACTCATAAAAAAGAAGAACTTAAAATGAAAATAAAATTAAAAAACCAATACAAATCCTTTGGTGGCTCCCAAGAGTTTTACCAACACGAATCGCAAGTCAATAACGCACCGATGACTTTTGCGGTTTATTTGCCGCCACAAATTACCGATAAAAAACTGCCTGTGCTGTATTGGTTGTCAGGTTTAACCTGCACCGAAGAAAACTTTGTCATCAAAGCAGGTGCACAACGCATGGCAGCAGAACTAGGAATTGTCCTCGTCACTATGGATACCAGTGTGCGTGATTTGGGTATTGAGGGTGAAGATGACAGCTATGATTTTGGCAGCGGTGCGGGATTTTATGTCAATGCAACGGTTGATAAGTGGGCAAAACATTACAACATGTACGATTATGTCACGCAAGAATTGCCAGAAATCATTGAAACAAACTTCAATGTCAATGACAAGAAAAGTATTTTTGGGCACTCAATGGGTGGACATGGTGCATTGATGATTGCATTGCGAAATCCAAAGCTTTACCAAAGCGTTAGTGCTTTTTCACCCATTGTTGCACCATCACAAACTCCTTGGGGACAAAAGGCATTGGCTGGTTATCTTGGCGAGGATAAAGGGGCATGGAAAAATTATGATAGCTGTGAATTAGTCAAAACATCAAACAGCAAAATGCCCTTATTCATAGACCAAGGCACAAAGGATGAGTTTTTAGAAGAATACTTGCAACCCAAACGCTTAGAGGAAGCTTGCACAGCTAATAATCATCCATTAAACCTACGTATGCAAGAGGGCTATGACCACAGCTATTATTTTATCGCAACATTTATTGAGGAACATTTGCACTACCATGCACAATATTTAATATAACCCAAATCCCGATATAGAATCGCAATAAAGAGTGCAAGTAATTGATGTACATAAGGAATTGACAAAAACTAAATCCACCTGATTGGTGATTAAGCTTTTTGGCGATTTCTTAGGTGCATTAAAGGCTTGTGCTCTCATTGTGATTTCTATATCGGAATTTGGGTATAATAATAACTCGTTACCACGCGTAACATTGGAGCAAGAGTAAAATTCCAAAAAGGATTAATTGTCACAAAAGCAGTAATAAGCTAAAATAAATGGATCTTCTAAATAAATTCGCTGAAATTAAATATTTACCGCTCTTATTTCTAACGGATAAACACATTTGTTTAATGGTGATTTTCCGTAATAGTGATGATTTTTAATCCGTGCTATACGTAATTGCGTATATACTACGATGTTATCTTTAATTAAAAAACAAAACGCAAAAAATGACAATAAAAGAAGCAATACTTCAAAGTTTGAGTGACTTAAAAACCGTTTCAAATTATATGGAAATTTATGAACATATGACTAAGAATGGTTATTACAACTTTAAACAAGCGAAAACACCTGCTTCAACAGTTTCTGCTCTTTTAGGTGATTTTATACGAAATGGAGATACAAGAGTTAAAAGAATTAAAGGGAAAGGCGGAACATTTTCTTATTACTTGGCTAAAAATGAACAAGAAATAAATCTAGATATTTTAGCACCAACTGAAGAACCAAAAAAGACTGCAAGAAGTAAAACATACAACGAAAGAGATTTACATAAATTATTGAGTAGTTATTTGAAAAGTACAGAAGTTTTTTCCAAAACTATTTTTCACGAAAACTCAAAAAACAGCAAAGACAATCATCAGAAATGGGTGCATCCAGATATGGTCGGAATTAAGTTTCTAAAACTACAAACAAAAGTCACTCAAAACTTCCTAAATGTTGTAAATAGAACAGACACATTTAAAATTACCTCATACGAATTAAAGCGAGAAATTAACACTGACTACGAACTCAAAAAAACATTTTTTCAAGCGGTTTCTAATTCAAGTTGGGCTAATTACGGTTATTTAGTCGCTTTTGAAATAAGCAATAGTTTAACAGAAGAAATGGAAAGACTTAATCAATCATTCGGAATTGGAATAATAGAATTAAACCCAAATCCATACGAAAGTAAAATTCTATTTCAAGCAAAATATAAGGAACTTGATTTTAAAACTATCGACAAATTGAGCAAGATAAATCAAGATTTTGAAAAATTTATAGAGCAAACAGAAAAATTATTAACCGCAAATGAAAAATATCTACAATCAACAGAAAAAGAACTTGATGAATTTTGTGATGACTATTTTAATAGTGAAGCGGAAATAGAGAAATATTGTAAAGAAAAATACATACCGATAGAAAAAAATAAAGATAACACTGTGTATAGTGCATAGCACCCTGCGGGATGCCACGACACTATACGTTGGGAATAATTAAAAAAAGTGAAAATAGAAAAACCCTTCAATCACTATTCCATCAAAGAGATTTCCGCATTCATTGATAATCATAAAAAATACAGCAATTTTAATACTTTAGGTTTATACCGTTCAATCATTGAGAATAAAAACTTAACGCTTAATGAAAAAATAAAGTTAAGAGAATACGCTCATAAAACATTTCAAAAAACATTCAATTTCTTACAATTAAAAGATCCAAACACCTATTTTGAAGTGGCAACTTTAGGCATGGATTTAACCAGTGCGGATGAAAGACAGTTTTGGGCAAACATAATCCAAAATCAAGAAAAAATCCTCAAACAAAAAAGAATTAAGCATCGCAATTTTGGCGAATATTCCAAACATAACTGCACAGATAAAAGCTGTGTGTATAATGGCATGATGGTTAAACAAGGTTCGATTCTATCCGAACGATTGATGCAATTTCATTCGGATGAAAGCAAAAGAGACAAAAAAGAAAAATCAAAACGCTATAAAAGAGAAAGGAAACATGCAAACAAACGATTTTAACAATTATTGGGAAAAAGAATTTAAAAAATTAGTGCCCTTTTGCCATCATTTTAGAGATGATTATGCACACAGGTGGTTTCGGATACACTCTTTGCCAAAATCAAAACGCTACGCCGATACCCAAGAAGAATACCAAATTATTTTAAATCGGCAAAATCATTTATGTGATACAATCATAGGAGAGGGAAACAAAATAATGCTTGTTTTTGGTATTTGCACCTACGATGTGACCAATGATAACTATGCTAAAATAATTGATTACAAAGATTTTCAAAAAGTAAAAACCATCAATCTATCCAAAAGAGAACCGGAAAATTATGAAAACAATATTTTTCTGGATATTTATGTCAAATATACCACGTGGGAATCCTGCAAATTTGATAAAATCTTAAAGGCTATTGCAGATGATGAAATCAGGATGTTATTTGTTTACCCATCAAAAAACCGTATCGTCGCACCTTATGATGGTGGTGTTGATGTGATAATGGAAAGCGAGGCAAAACGCGACGAATTGAAATTAAAATTTAAAAAGTGGTTGTCTTTTAGAAAAGATGGTTTGTGAATTATGAATATGAAAAAAACAACAGGATATATCTATTTTTATATTAAAACTGAAGATGAAAATCATAATTCAAGTTTTTTTGATAAATACTTATCTTTAAAACCAACCAATTTTAGTCAAATAGGCGAAAAAGGAGATAGACCTATTTGTACGACTTGGGAGTATTCGTCAGGAGCATTGACAAATCAAATCTATCACAAAGAAGTATCAAAATTAATAAAGGTTTTAAGTGTACATAAAGACGAATTATTAAGGCTGAAAGAAGAAAATAAGGACATTCAAATGGTTTTACAAGTTGTTATTTATTTGAAAGATAATAGTCCACAACTATATTTCAGCAAAGAAGTTATTGATTTTTTGCATTATTTAGAAGCAGAAATTGATTGTGATATTTACAACGATAAATGAATTTATACACCTACCTATTAGAATTTAAAAATGGCACTTACATCACACAAGTGTCAGCAAACACTGTACAACAATCTATGCTAGAATGGATAAACCTGTTAAAGGCAGAAATAGATGCGATTGAATATTTAAACAACCAATCCATTTCAGCAATAGAACAAGAATTAGCAGAAGAACAACCTATTTTACTCAAAGGAAAACAATCTGTTTGGTGTTTTTCTTTTGCCATAAAACAAGGGCATGGTTTGGTGAATATCGTAGAAACAGTGCATTCAAAAAGAAAATATTTCAAAAAAGAATGGCTAATTGAACTATTAAAAGAACAAAAGCCAAAAAGAGAAGACCTCATTTTACAACTTGAAGAAATGACTGTATCAGAATGGATAAAAAAGCCCTATATCAGATTTGTCAATGGTGAAAACGCCAATCAAAAAGGAGCAGAGTGGCAATTTGATGAAAATATCGTATTAGAACATAAGACAGAGGGCACCATTGTACTTGATATACTCAAAGATGGTAGGATTGGAGGTATTGAATTATTGAACGAATTAGATTACTTATGAAACATCAGTTAGCAAAAGAAATAATAAATGAAATGGTCATCAATCTAAAAAAACACAATGACTTATTACTAAAAATCAAGACAACTTCAACGCAAAAGGAATTTGATTTTTACAAAAAAGGATTTGCTCAAATAATGGGTAGCATGGTGTTGGATATAGTCAATCCAATTGTTAAAGAACATCCTGATTTAAAACCTGAAAAGTTGAATGAATGATGAAAATAAAAGAAATTATAACAGCAGTAAAAGGTTGGCACTCTTTTGCACAGATTGAGTTTTTCCATAAAATAACTTCACTTATAACTATAGCACACAGAGATATTTTGGAAGATGTGCAAACAACAGCAAATCAAAAATTAGAGGCAATAAAATGGCTCAATGAATTTCAGCAACGCATCATCAATCAAATAACAGATATCAAAAATGGCGGATTAAAAGGTGTGTTACCATTATTTGAAAAAAATGTACTTTTATACGGCAGTAAAAACCAAATAACCAAAAATAGCATCACTTGGTCACTACTAAAAGCACACGAAAGAACCACTTATAGCATTCAAAATAACCTCCTCAATTCTAAAGAACAGATGATAATACTCAATGCACTGAATGAGGTTTGTAGTGGTGCTTATGCCATTGATGAAGAAGAATTTCATACCTTAATTGGCTATGACAAAGCAGACACCTTACAATTATGGAAAAAACTAAACAACAAATGGATTGATAAATATGAAATCAGAAAAGATAAAGACAAAAATAGTATCAGTCATACCTTAATGAAGTTTGGGCAACCACTTGATGATAATGAAGAAGTGGTATTCTCTTTTGAAGCCGATAACTACACACGCGCCAGTGAAATATTTAATCGCTTTTTAGGCTTTGAGCCTTATGTGCCCATGCCTGATGATATTATTGCAATCAGAAATTTTGAATTAACAGATAAAAAAAACACCAAAATCAAAGATGTGTTCTTAACCCTTTACAAACCCATAAAAAACAACAAAGGGCAATGGTCGTGTTCGTACCAAATAACAGAAATTCAAGACAATGCCTTGTACAGTGTTTTGGGAATTGACGCTTTGCAATCCATTCTTTTAGCGTTAAATGTTATTGATGGATTGCTCAAAGTCTATAATAGAGATAATGAAAACCAAATTGTTTGGTTGGATACCAATTTTGAATTAATAAGAGAATAATATGATGTATACATTTGACATTATTATAAAAAATAACAACCCAGACTTTGGATCATTTATTCATTGTGTATCAACCTATGCCTTTTTATTGCAAAAATCAGGTCAAATTTTTAATGATGACTATCATTTAGTGCAAAAAGACAATACGGTTACAATTTCTGTGTATTGTGCCGAAAAAACATCTTTGAACCCTAAAAATAATATGGTACAAATAGAGGAAATGATAGAAAAAATTGAAACCAATGCCAAAACCAAAATCACGTATATAGAAACAGGTTTTGAAGCCCAACGCAGTTTGTATAAGTTGCCTGAAAATTCAAGTTTTTATGTTTTATATAGCCGCTTTAAAGAAGGTTCGCCACTATTGTGTGGAGACACTTTTATGCTTATTCCACCGTACAAAATACCTTATACTGATTTTGATAAAATGACTTATGATAATCTTAATTTTTGGGACAATGATTACCAACGCTTTTTTGGGATGTGGATGAATGGAATGTATGAAGAATTTGCACAAGAACAATTACAAAATCCATTATCGAAACTTAATGTTGAAGGCAGAAAAATCTGTGCAAAAATTGAAGAATTAACAGGAGTGCCGACCTATTATTTTTTGTTTAATTACCGGAAATGGACGGTAAAAGAAGACCGAGAAAGAAAATGCCCAATTACCGGAAATGATTGGATAATTAAAGGAAAAACAATTGACGATTATATTGCATTTAAGTGCGATGAAAGCCGATTGGTTTCTCAATTATCATCAAATACAAACAACTAAAATGTATGCATTTAAAATAACTATAAAGAATAATCGCTTTAAAGAAAAACATGATCAACAATATGAAGACTGGGTGCAATTGACCTATAATTATATATATTTTCTTGAAAGAACAGGGCAAATCATCAAAACAAAACACCATCATGTAGTCGTTGATAAAAATGTGATTCAAGTCAATGTCTTGTGTCCAGGAATGGACTCTTTATCCTTAAAGTTCGCTAGTAAATACAATTTAAAGACAATTAAGCAAATTGAGAAAAACTCGGGAAGTAAAATAACTTCTACATTTATAGGCAGAGATGCAGATAATCCAAGTTATAAAATTCCAAAACAATCATCTTTTTACATACTTAAAAATGGTTTAGAGTCTCCTTTGTTATGCGGTGACACGCATCGTCCAATACCTCTATACACTATACCATGCACCGATCATAAAGGTATCGATTATGACAATATATATTTTTGGGATCAAGACTTTGAAAGATTGAATGGCTTATGGTTAAGTAGTGGATCTTATGAAAGTTTTGCAGAAGAACAAATGCAAGATGTCTATTCAGCTATCAACAAACAGGGGCGCGAGTTATGTACAAAAATCGAAAAATTAACAGGTGTTCCGACTTATTATTTTCTACACAATTACAGAGCTTGCTCAAAAGAAAAAGACAAACAGAGAAAATGCCCAATAACAGGCAATGATTGGTACATAAAAGGCAAAACAGAGACAGATTTTATCGCTTTTAAATGCGATGAAAGCCGATTAGTATCGGAATTATCAGCTAATTCAAGTGAAAGTGAAGAGCCATTACAACGAAGTCATTTTGAGTTACACGGCAAAATGCTGGATTTCACTATCGAAGCAGTGGATTTTCGTATCAAAACCAACCAAGCATTGATGGCTGATAAAAATATCTCAGAAAACGACTATTCCGATTTGGCAAATGATACCGAGTTATTAAAAATTATTCACAGCTATCTACAAGGTCAATAGAAAAAAATATGTGATGCCCATTCCATTATGCTTTTGATGTTTTAATTTTGTATTCATGAAAATTGAAATTTTAGCATGCATTTAATGAAATTTTAGCATGCATTTTTAAAAAAAAAATTTATTTAAAAAAGAAATAGGGTATTATGTAATACCTTTACAACTTTCAAGCTCAATAGAGAACCAAAAACGAATGGAAATTTTAGATAATATTGTAACACGGTTTGGAGATGATTTAAAAGCTAATTTATTACCTAATTCAAAGCTAAAAATAGCAGCATCTTGTTTTTCGATATACGCTTATGAAGCATTAAAAAAAGAACTCCATCACATTGATTCACTTGAATTTATTTTCACCACTCCTTCCTTTCTACCAAATAAAGCAACAGACAGTTTGCCACAGCAACATAAAGAATTCCACATTCCAAATCTAAGAAAGGACAAAATTCTCTATGGAAGTGAGTTTGAAATTAGACTAAAAAATAAGCTCACCCAAAAAGCAATAGCCAAAGAGTGTGCAAAATGGATCAAACAAAAAGTAAAGTTTCGTTCAAATACAAGTCAAGTTCCAATGCAGCAATTTGCCTATCTTGATAATAAAAACCTGCCAATAGCCTATGCACCAATAAGTGGATTTACCGCAGTTGATTTAGGCTACCAATCTAGCAATGCTATTTCAAATATAATTAACAAAATTGATGAAAGCAAACATACCACGACCTATCTTAAAGTATTCCAAGACACCTGGAATGACTCAGACAAATTACAAGATGTTACGAAAATAATCTGTACTCACATTGAAACAATTTATAAAGAAAATTCACCAGAAAAAATATATTTCTTAATTCTCTATAATATTTTTAATGAATTTCTCGAGGATATAAACGATGAAATTATACCCAATGACAAAACAGGATACAAAGAAAGTAATATTTGGAATAAATTATATAATTTTCAAAATGATGCGGCAACAGGAATAATAAACAAACTAGAAAAATACAACGGCTGCATACTCGCAGATAGCGTAGGCTTAGGAAAAACATTTACCGCCCTAGCCGTCATTAAATATTATGAACTCCGCAACCGTTCTGTTTTAGTATTATGCCCAAAAAAACTTGCAGACAATTGGCAAACTTATCGCAGCAATTACACGACTAACATACTAGCGAAAGACAGATTGAATTATGACTTATTGTTCCATACAGGCCTATCACGCAACAGTGGCGAGTCTATGGGCATAGAATTGACTAAAATAAATTGGGGTAATTATGACCTCATTGTAATTGATGAATCGCATAATTTTCGTAACAGCGGAAGAACTCTCAAAGACAAAGAAACCCGCTATGAAAAATTAATGAATGCAGTCATAAAAGCGGGGGTCAAAACCAAAGTTCTCATGTTATCAGCCACACCAGTAAATAACCGTTTCAATGACTTGAAAAATCAACTAGCACTGGCTTATGAAGGACAATCAGAGGCATTAAGTAAAAAACTTGGTTTTCAAAAATCTATAGAAGATATATTTAAACAAGCCCAAACTGTATTCAATAATTGGTCAAAATTACCAACGCATAAAAGAACAGCACAATTAATACTAGACAGCCTTGATTTTGATTTCTTCAAGCTATTAGACTCAGTAACCATAGCTCGTTCAAGAAGGCACATAGAAAAATTTTATGACACCACAGAAATCGGCAACTTTCCAAAACGTTTGAAACCACTATCCTTTCGTCCGCCTCTTACAAACAGAGCAAACGTGATGAACATTAATGATATTTATGAACATTTAAGTGAAATAAAACAAGCAGTCTATGCTCCAATGAACTACGTATTATCGAGTCGTTTGCAAAAATATGAAGATTTATACAGTACTGAGACAAAAAGTGGGAAATTTAAGCAAATTGACCGAGAAAAAGCCCTGCAAGCACTCATGCGTACCAATTTACTCAAACGCCTAGAAAGCTCAGTACAGGCATTTAGAATAACATTAAAAAAACTAGAAGAAAGAATTCACAAAACCTTAAAAGAGATAAAAATATTTAAAGCCACAGGTCAAAAGTTTCAAATGACCGAGCCCAATCCGATAGAAGATGACATTTTACAACAAGAACTTGAAGATGATTTTGGCTATACCGAGGGGAAAATTAAAATTGACTTTGCTGATATGGACATTACAAGTTGGCAATACGATTTGCAAGAAGACCATGCATTGATTGTTATGTTACATGAAGAAATGCAAAAAGTTTCTGTTGCCAAAGATGCAAAATTGCAACACCTAATCAAACACATGCAAACTAAAATTGACAAACCAATTAATGCAAATAACCGCAAAATACTCCTGTTTACCGCCTTTGCTGATACCGCCAATTATCTATACGAAAATATTGCTACCACCCTCAAGGCTCAAGGTATAAACACCGCCAAAATAACAGGAAGTGATGACTTGCAATCCACACTTGATAAAAAGCACCAATTCCAAGACATTTTATGTTTTTTCTCACCAAAATCAAAAGAAAGAGACTTATTGTATCCCCAACAAAAACAAGAAATAGAAATACTAATAGCCACCGACTGCATATCAGAAGGACCAAACCTACAAGATTGTGACTATCTCATCAATTATGACATTCATTGGAATCCCGTACGCATTATTCAACGATTTGGCCGTATCGACCGTATAGGCTCACAAAACGCAACAATTCAACTGGTCAACTACTGGCCTGACATATCCCTAGATGATTACATAAACCTCAAAGAAAGAGTAGAAAACCGCATGCACATTGTTGACCTCAGCAGCACAGGGGATGACAACGTCCTATCTGCTCAAGCTAATGACATGAGTTATCGCAAAGAGCAACTTCGTCGATTACAAGATGAAGTGATAGAAATGGAAGACCTCAAAACAGGTGTAGCCATAACTGACTTAGGGCTCAATGATTTTCGTATGGATTTATTGAATTTTATGAAAAATAATAACGACCTAAGAAACTTACCCAGTGGCTTACACACCGTACTTCCAGCAAACCCAGAAAAAGGCCTAAAACCAGGAGTAATATTCACCTTACGCAATCGCAATAGCGAAATCAACAGCAACCAACACAACCACTTGCACCCTTACTACTTAGTCTATATTGGCACAAATGGTGAAATCATAAGCGATCACACACAAGTAAAAGCCATACTCGACTTGACCCGCCTGAGTTGCAAAGGCAAAACTGAACCGTTGCACACTATTTGTAAAGCCTTCAATAAGACCACCAAAGACGGTAAAATAATGCAAGACTACTCAAAACTTCTCGGGCAAGCCATCGCCTCGATTATCGAGGTAAAACAAGAAAAAGACATAGACAGTCTATTTACAAGTCGTAAAACGACCGCACTAGTTGATTCAATAAAAGGAATAGATGACTTTGAACTCATCACCTTCATCGTCATATATTCACCAGACACACCAGCATGAACAACTATGATTTCCCAAAAACAGCCTATTACGGAAAAATAATCAGCAAAAAGACGCTATACAGCCACAGCAAAATAACCGCAAAAACAAAAAATCTTTTTATAAAACAAATAGAGAAAATAATCTGGGCATACAAACTATCCCCAGAAACAACCAACCTAGCAACAAGTAAAAATATAGCAGAAATTCAAGTCCTGAAAATCCAGCAAAAAACCCAACAAATATCACCCACAATACTCCGAACCATTGATAAAGCCATACTATCTCCTATTTTATTTATCCAACAATACCAAGACCAACAATGCTACGCCATAGCCTACAAGCACAACAACAACATCAGTGACTATTTTACCTCAAACTGGAGCACGCCTCAGAGCAAACCAGAGCAACAAAAACCCAATTTTCCAACAGCCATAAACCTGCAAAGCCTCTACCAAAGCTTTATAATCGATCAAATACCCCATCCTCCAAGACAAAAAGAAACACTAGAACAGCTAATCAAAAGAACACAACAAATAAAAAACCTCGAAAAACAGATAAATCAACTACAAAAGCGGATAAAAACCACAAAACAATTCAATAAAAAAGTAGAATTAAACCAAAACCTGCGACAAATAAACAAAAAGTACCATGATTTAATAGCATAAACCCAAAATCCGCAACTAAAATAAACACAGCAAAATAACAACCATGAATAAACAAGATAAAAGCCAAGCAACAAAACCAAAGACATTAGCTATGCAAAGCCCTGATTTTACCGAGCAGAATATTCAAAAGCTGGCGGAGCTATTCCCTAACTGCGTCACCGAAGCGAAAAATGCCAAGGGCGAGCTACAAAAATCCATTGACTTTGATCTGCTCAAACAAGAGCTATCGGCGAATATTGTCGAGGGGCCGCGTGAGCGTTATCAGCTTAACTGGCCGGGTAAGCGCGAGGCGTTGTTGACGGCAAATACGCCGATTAGCAAAACACTGCGTCCTTGTCGAGAGGAGAGTGTCGATTTTGACAACACCGAAAACTTATTTATCGAAGGCGATAACCTCGATGCCTTAAAGCTGTTGCAAGAAACCTACCTCGGCAAGGTCAAAATGATCTATATCGACCCGCCGTATAACACCGGCAAAGACTTTATCTACAGCGATAACTTCACCGTCGATAAAGACGACTACGCTCAACTCAGCGAACAAAAAGACGAAGACGGCGGACGGCTAATCGCCAATACCGAATCCAACGGACGCTTTCACTCCGACTGGCTGGATATGATGTACCCACGGCTGAAACTGGCGAGGAATTTGTTAAGGGATGATGGGGTTATCTTTATTTCGATTGATGATAATGAAGTGCATAACTTGCGGAAGGTTTGTGATGAGGTTTTTGGGGCAGAGAATTTTATAGCAAATATAATTTGGCAAAAAAAGTACACTCGTGCAAATGATGCTAAGTGGTTTTCCGATAATCATGATCATATTTTGTGCCTATCAAGAAATAAAGAATTATTTCGAATAAATCAATTGCCTAGAAATGAGCAACAACTAGCCGCTTATAAAAACCCGGACAATCATGAGAAGGGAAGATGGAAAGCTACTCCTTTACATGCGAAAAGCGGGACAAACACATCATCTTATACATTTTCCAATGGTATTAATTGGTCTCCTCCTGCGGGTACATTTCGTAGGTTTAACGATGAAAGTATGCGTTTAATGGATGAAAATAATGAGATTTGGTTTGGTGTTGATGGACTTCAAGTTCCTCAAAGAAAAAGCTTTTTAAAAGAAATAAAAGATGGAGTAACTCCAGTTACTATTTGGCCCTATGGTGAAGTTGGGCATAATCATGAGGCAAATAGTGAACTTAAGGAATTAAATATAAGTGGTATGTTTAGTAACCCTAAGCCTACAAAATTACTGAGAAGAATAGCTGAATTATCCAAATCAGGAAATAAAAACGACTTCATCCTAGATTTCTTCGCAGGTTCTGCCACCACTGCCCATGCGGTAATGCAACTCAATGCCGAGGATGGCGGTCAGCGTAAATTTATTATGGTGCAGTTGCCTGAGGTGACGGATGAGAAATCCGAGGCGTTTAAGGCAGGTTATAAAACCATTGCCGAGATCAGCAAAGAGCGTATTCGTCGTGCGGGCAAGAAGATTTTAGAAGAGCAGAAAGAAAAACAAAAAGAGCTAGACTTAGATTTAGGCTTAGATTTAGATACGGGCTTCCGTGTACTCAAAGTCGATAGCTCGAATATGAAGGATGTTTACTACGCTCCTGATGCGATTACACAAAAACAATTAGCTGGATTTGCCGATAATATCAAAGAAGACCGCAGTGCTGAGGATTTGCTGTTTCAGGTGTTGCTGGATTGGGGTGTGGATTTGACCTTGCCGATTGTAAAAGAGGTTTTAACCACGGAACACACGGAAGGCACGGAAAAAAAGACAAAAGCGTTTGACGTATTTTTTGTGGATGGCTCTTATGACACCCCAGCTTTATGTGCATGTTTTGATAAGGATATTAATGAAGACTTGGTCAAGCAGATTGCCAAACGCGAACCCTTGCGAGCGGTGTTCCGTGATGCAGGTTATGGCAGTGACAGCACCAAGATTAATATCAAACAAATCTTTAAACTGATGTCGCCACATACCGAAGTCAAGGCGATTTAAAAGATGTCCATGAAAAACACTATTATCACAAACATAAGGAATAAATTTTCGTGTTGTTCCGTGGTTACTCTGTTGGGGTGTACTGCATGAATTATCAACCGCCTTATACCATCACACCTGTGATTTTAAATATGGTCGCGGAGATTAGTGAATCTTTAGGTCGCCTGTCTGTGTTAGAGGAATTGGCAGGGCAGCAGGAGAATAACTTGCGATTACGCCGTATCAACCGTATTCGCACCATTCAAGGATCACTCGCCATTGAAGGTAATACGCTTAGCGAGGATCAAATCACAGCAATTCTGGACGGTAAGCCTGTTATTGCGCCACCACGAGAAGTGCAAGAGGCACGTAATGCCATTAAGGCTTATGAGCAGTTTTCAGGCTGGCAAGCAACGCATAAAAAAGATTTACTCAAAGCATATCAAATACTCATGCTGGGCTTAGTAGATGATGCTGGGTATTACAGAAACAAAGGTGTCGGCGTGATGAAGGGAGATAAAGTCGTTCATATGGCACCGCCTGCTGATAGAGTGAATAGCTTAATGAATGATTTATTCACTTGGTTAAAAACCAGTCAAGAACATGCCTTAATTGCTAGTTCTGTTTTTCATTATGAGTTTGAATTTATCCATCCCTTCAGTGATGGGAATGGGCGCATGGGGCGTTTATGGCAAACTTTAATCTTAAGCCAATGGAAACCCATTTTTAAACATATACCTGTGGAAAGTATGGTGTTTGCGAACCAGGCGGACTATTACAAAGCGATTATGCAAAGCACACAACAAACAGATGCAGTCCCCTTTATTGAGTTTATGCTGAACCAAATTTTAGAGGCTTGCAATACGAGTTTTGGAAAACAAAGCGATCAAGTAAGCGACCATGCAAGCGACCATGTAACAGATCAGGTAAAAGCCTTGATAAATGTACTCACTAAACAAGCAACAATGACAGCCAGTGATTTAATGGAACAACTCCATTTAAAACATCGTCCAACCTTCCGCAAAAACTATTTGAACCCTGCCTTACAAAATAACTGGATAGCAATGACACAGCCTGATAAACCACAAAGCCCTACGCAGAAATATCGCTTGACGAACTTGGGAAGAAAATTAGTCCAATGATGAATAAACACATTCGCAACAGTACCGCTGAGTTTTTAATCTTTCCCGCTCAAGCAGGCGAGCAAAGCATAAAAGCCCGTTATGAGGATGAGTCGGTTTGCTTGTCGCAAAAGCTGATGGTAAGCAGTATCAAACCAAATTCTATAATCTGGATGCCATTATTTCCATTGGCTATCAGGTTAATTCAGTTCGAGCCACGCAATTTCGGCAGTGGGCAACACATGATGATAAATAATTGTAAACCACAGAACACATGGGAAAAAATTTATTTAACGGGGCAGTTAATATGAAGCTTAAATTTAAAAAACAAGCCTATCAAACAAAAGCGGTTCAGGCATTACTTGATTGTTTTAAAGGACAAGTCAAACAAAATGCCAACAAATACATGATAGACTCTGGTCATTCTAGTGCTATTCAACTTTCAGAAAATTATAAGCTTTTTACTGAAAATATAGGCTTTAAAAACACCTTATTACTGCCGCAAAATCAATTATTAGAAAATATTCAAGCGGTGCAACAACGCCAGAACTTGCCTGTTTCAGACAGACTTGCCAGTGATGCTATTTGTGGTTGCAATCTTGATATTGAGATGGAGACAGGTACGGGCAAAACCTATGTATATATCAAAACTATGTTTGAGTTGTATGAGCAATATGGCTGGAGCAAGTTTATTGTGGTTGTGCCGAGTATCGCGATTCGTGAGGGTGTGAGTAAATCGTTTGAAATTACCGCAGAGCATTTTTTAGAGCAATATGGCAAAAAAGCCCGTTCGTTTATTTATAATTCTAAACAACTGCACAATATCGAAAGCTTTTCATCCGATGCTGGCATTAATGTGATGATTATTAATGTGCAGGCGTTTAATGCACGCGGTAAAGATGCACGTCGTATTTATGAAGAGCTGGATGATTTTCAGAGCCGTCGCCCGATTGATGTGATTAAGGCAAATCGACCGATTATGATTTTGGATGAGCCGCAAAAGATGGAAGGTAAGAAAACGCTGGATTCCTTTAAGGAATTTAATCCCTTAATGATTTTGCGCTATTCGGCAACGCATAAAACCGATCATAATAAAATACACAGACTGGATGCGCTGGATGCGTATAACCAAAAGCTGGTTAAGAAGATTGCGGTGCGGGGTATTTCGGTAAAGGGTTTATCAGGCACTAATGCTTACTTGTATTTAAGCCAAGTGCATATCTTTAGCAATAAAGCCCCTGAGGCCAGTTTGGAGTGTGAAATAAAGCTAAAAAGCGGGGCTATTAAGCGCAAAATTCGCAAATGCACAAAGGGTGATAATCTTTTCGAGCTATCGGGCGAGCTGGAGCAATATAAAGATTATGTGGTCGCCGAGATTGATGCACGCACTAATACCGTAAGTTTTACCAATGGTGTAGAGCTGGTGGCAGGGGAAGTTTTGGGTGATACGAATGTCGATGTGTTACGTCGCATTCAAATACGTGAGGCAATTAATGCCCATTTTGAAAAAGAGCAACTATTGTTTAATCAGGGCGTTAAAGTATTAAGCTTGTTTTTTATTGATGAGGTGGCGAAGTACCGACAATATGATGAGTCGGGCGAGAAGCAAAACGGTGAATATGCGGAGATTTTTGAAGAAGAGTATCAGCTACAGCTTAATGAGAGGTTGTCCTTATTAAAAGAAGATGAGGCGTATAACGCTTATTTAAAGCGAGATGCGATTAGCCAGATTCATAATGGCTATTTTTCGATTGATAAAAAGAGCAAGCAATTGGTTGACCCTAAAATGAATATCACCGAAAAAAAGAAGGGTGAAGCCAATGATGTGGATGCGTATGATTTGATTTTAAAAGACAAGGAGCGTTTGTTGTCTTTGGATGAGCCAACACGCTTTATTTTCTCACATTCTGCCTTGCGCGAAGGTTGGGATAATCCAAATGTATTTGTGATTTGTACGCTAAAGCATAGTGATAATACGATTTCACGCAGGCAGGAAGTGGGGCGTGGTTTGCGTATTGCTGTCAATAAATACGGTGAACGCATGGATAACCCAGCCACGGTGCATCAAACCAATGTGCTAACGGTTGTGACTAATGAGAGTTATCAGGATTTTGTGACGGCGTTACAAAAGGATATTTCTGAGTCACTTTCTGAGCGTCCGCGTGTGGCTGATGCGGAGTATTTTACGGGTAAGGTGATTAAGGTTGAGGGTGTAGATGGCGTAGTCGTTGATGAGGTTGTCGATGCGGCGATGGCAAAGCAGATTTATAAATATTTGCTAAAAAATGATTATATCAATGATGACGATGACAAAATCTCACAAGATTATCACGATGCAAAAAGAGAAGGTGAGTTGGCTAAACTGCCAGAAACGCTTGAACCTTATAATGAGCAAATTTTTGGGCTGATTGATAGTGTATTCAGTGATGCGCAGTTGCCAGAAATTGATAATGATAGAAACAATAAGACCAACCCTCTGAGTAGCAATTTTGAGAAAAAAGAGTTTCAGGAATTGTGGGGGCGTATCAATAGCAAAGCCGTGTACGCGGTTGATTTTGATTCGGCAGAGTTAATTGATAAATGTATTGGTGCATTAAATGTGGAGCTAAAAGTTGCCCCGTTAAAATATACCGTGGTTGCAGGGGAGCAAAAACAAACGGCAAGCTACGATGCGATAAAATCAGGAGAGTCTTTTCAGGTCAGAGAGACGGATACTTCGTATCATAAAGAGTCGGTTCACTCGGCGGTTAAATACGATTTAATCGGCAAGATAGCAGAAGGCGCAAACTTGACGCGCCATAGTGTGGCGAGTGTTTTAGGCGGCATAACAGCAAAAGTTTTTGAACAGTATAAATCTAATCCTGAAGATTTTATTACCAGTGCAATACGGCTTACCAATGAGCAAAAAGCGACGATGGTTGTAGAAAAGCTGACCTATGATCCATTGGATAGTAGTTACGATATTGATATTTTCACTGAGAATAATCCACCTGCGGACTTTAGTAAGGCGATTGAAGTTAAACGCCATATTTATGATTATGTATTTACTGATTCAAAAATTGAAACCACATTTGTAAAAGAATTGGATGTGAGTAGCGATGTGGTGGTGTATGCAAAACTACCAAGGGGCTTTTCAATCCCTACACCTGTGGGTAATTATAACCCTGATTGGGCGATTGCTTTTAAGGACGGAAAGGTTAAGCATATTTACTTCATCGCTGAAACCAAAGGCACAATGTCGAGCATGGAGCTTCGTGAAGTAGAGAAAACAAAAATTAAATGTGCCAAAAAATTCTTTTCAAAAATATCAGCTGATCAGGTGAAATATGATGTGGTTGATAGTTATGGAAAATTAATGGATTTGGTGAGTTAAGTTTTATTTTAATGCGATGAAAGCCGATTAGTATCGGAATTATCAGCTAATTCAAGTGAAAGTTAAGTGCCTTGAAATCCGCTACTACGCTTATACAAACCGTTATCAATTACTGTGAATACCTTTTTAAGCTTAATTCTTTATAAACTATAACTCAAAATTTGTAGAATATGAGATCAACTTAACATGTTATTGATCTTGTTCCCATGCTCGTAAGCGTCAACTAAACAGCGTTATTGATATTTACAATGTTTTAAAATTCCATGGTAGAAGTTTTTCATAATCATCGACAGTTTCGACCAAAGGTAGTTTTTTGAAGATATAACCCAAGTATTCTTG
>JALSLV010000014.1 GCA_026988115.1 Lysobacterales bacterium
ATTAGTTTTTGCATTACTGTGGTATTTTTGGCACATATTGTTCACCCTGTTAGTTGATTGAATTTTATCTAACAAGGCGAGTTTTTAAAAGCCTGCCACACTTATTGTTCCGCTACGCTCCACAATGAGTGTGGCAATTATTTAACAATAACGTTGTGAAACTATACAGGTAAGTATTAATTTTGCTGTAATGATGTAGTCTTTTTCTCATGCTAGTCCTTTTGATACTCTTCATCGACTAAAGTTGATGCCCTAAAGAGTGGGTGGCTGGGTTAAGGTCGATGCCCCAGTGTAACTTTTGGGGATTGGACTTCAGTCCAATGATTTTGCTGTGTATATTTTTTAAGTTAATCCTATCTTTCATTGAGCATCATTTTTTTGATATTCTTCATCGACTAAAGTCGATGCCCCAAATTAAGGGTTGGGTTAAAGTCGATGCCCCAGTGTAGCAGCGGTTTTTTTGTGCATAAAAAAACCGGTAACTGGTACCGGTTTTTTTAAACTTACTTTTTAACTAAAGCATTAAGCTCTGCGACGGAATGCGAAGAATCCGATTAGACCAAAACCTAAAGTTAGTACTAAGTAACCCATCATGCTTAATGCAGGAACATTAACCGCGCGGATTACGAAGTTTAATGGGTAAGAGACTATTACAGTACCTGTACCATCAGTGTATTCACAATCTAATGAACCAGCGGTTGCTGAACCGTCACCTGGATCCGTAAATGTTACCACTACTGGCAATGAGCCACCTGCAGGAACTGTTGCAGGGAAAGCACCTGGTGATGTGATTGCAAATCCAACACCTGGAGTGACTGTACAGATAAGGTCGGTAATATCAACACCTTGTCCACCTACTTCTGAGAAAGTTACGCTAGTTGTTCCAGAACCACTTGGTGGAACGACTACTGTTAGGCCTGTGCCATTAACAGGGTTTTGATCTCCTGTTGCAGCGGCTGCCAGTACTTCACAAGTCATTGGGTAGGTTACTGGTGATGTATTGCTTCCATTGTGCGTACAAGTTAAATCTTGTGCGTATGCCGCAGGTGCTGCTGTTGCATCACAAGCAATATCAACTGTTGCAGCTGCTGCGCCTTGTAGCACACTAAATGCACCATTAGTTACGATAAAAGGAGGAGGAGCCGTACATGTACCTGTTAGAGTCGTCGTTGCATCACCTGCATCATTATTAATATCAATTGAAGCTGTTGGGTTAGTACCGCCTTGTAAGACTGAACCCATTGGAATAGCCGTGCCACCAGCAGGTGTAGAGCCATACACTGGAGAAATCGCTGCAATATCACACGTTAAAGGATAGTTTACAGGACTTGCTTCTGTTGTGCCATCACCATTATGCGTACAATCAAGTGAAGCATTTAAAGTCGCAACAGTTGCCACTGTCGCATCACAATCCACTGTCATGGTTTGATTAGCACCTTGTGCCACATTAAGAGCAGTAGCTGATGTAATGCTGAAACTTGCAGCATCTACACCACTTAGTGCGCATGTGCCTGTTAGGTTAGGTGCGCCAGCAGGACCTGCATTAGTTATAATCACATCAGATGTTGGGTTAGTACCGATAGAGCCGTTTAAGGCAATAGTTGAACCACCAACAGGAGCTGATGAATAGTCAGGTTGAGGGCCTGCTACAACCGTGACTAAGCCATTTACGGTGCCAGCAGGAGGAACAGGATTGCCGCCATTATCACCGTAAGCTTCTGCTTGGACGGTAATAATAGTTGTAGCTCCAGGTGTTGCTCCTGCATTAATGGTAAATTGAACATTTGCCAAAAGCCCATCTTGAATTTCTAATAAAGTAGCGCTTGGATTTGCAAGAACAGAGATTTTTGTTCCATCATCACTACAGTTTAATGCTGAATTTTCACCACCAGCAGCAGGTAAACTGGCACTACAACCAATATTAGCAACCGATAAAACAGCAGGGTCATAGGCAAATTCAACGGTGTATGCGACAACACCAGCTCCTGTACCTAACCAATTGATGGGAACGGTAACAGTTGAACCTGGCGTGCCTGATTGTGTGGTATCAACTACATGCCCTGGCTGAGCCATGGCAACACTTGTCAATAAAAGTGTTAGTAGTGACAGTATACATTTTATATTTTTCATTTAATTTTTACTCCAAATTTTTATTAATTATTTATTTTAATGATTTATTGAACGTTGGACGTTTATCAACATCAAAGTCTGTAACTACTTCTGTTTCAACTTCTTTGCCTTGAGCAGTTCCCATTTTAACATTAACAATTTTAGCTCCTTCAAATATTTTTTTATTTAATTTAAAGCTACCTAAATTACCAGACTCTAAAGAAGAGTTGTTATCACTATAAATTAGCACTCTAAGATTTCCATTTTTTTGAATGGCACAACTTCCTGTGTGGGTTTTTGGTAAACCCGCAGCACATGAGCTTAGAGAACTTTTATTAAATGCACCTTTAGTTTCAATATCAAACTGCATGGCAGTAACATTTGATTCATTTAAGAAATCAACAACATAAGTTCCATTTGTTTCTGTTAATAAAAGTGTTGATGCATTGCTTTTAGCATTGCTGTTAAATCCTGCTAAAAGCAGTGTAAAGCATATGGTTTTAATTAAATTTTTCATTTTATTTCCTCTTATTTGTTTTATTGATTAATTGCCTAAAATTATATTTTTAACACAAATCAAATCAAATACATCTACTTTAGCAGCGGTTCCAGACTCATTGCAGTCAGGTGTGCCAGAAGCAAATGAATTGCCTAATACTTCATTTTTTATTCCAATCAAATCAAATACATCAACCACTGAATTTCCTGTGGCATCTCCTGGAACAAGACGTCCAACAGAAGTCGTTCTACGAGATTCATAAGCATCAAATATCATGCCTGCTGTTCCGCCTAATATGCCTGCTTGAATTGTGTCTGCAGTGGCTGCTGATGTGGTTGAAGCATCGGCTGCGGCTGTTATTGCATCGGTATCAACCCATACATCAATAGCTCCGCCATTATTTGCCCACTTAACTTCAACTGAATGCCAATTTGTGCCACCAACTGCAACTACTGCAGGAGCTCCACCACCGTTTGGTGTTACTGTGACGTTACCACCAGCATACGATACGGTGTAAATTGCCGTTGTTGCCAAATCATCAGAATAGGTGGTGAATATATCGCCTGTTGCAGCGCCTGGTAAAAAGTAAAAACGTGCAATCATGCTTGCTTCGCCAGCAGGACCACTTGTTGCTCCACCAACACCGTTGTTTTTAACGGCAGGAGAAGCACCGTCTGTCTTCATGGAGCATAAACCTTGGTAGCGTGCGAAATTTAATACACCCGCTTCAGCAGGACCACCTGCTAAAGAGGTACTGGTTGCATTGTCATCCCAGGCCCCTAAAGAACAGGCTTGTGTTGATGCGATTCCACCAACTAATAAACTGGCTGCAAGTGCCATTTTTGTTATTTTCTTCATTCTGAATTCCTCTTAATTAATCGTTATCGTTGTGAATGATAGGCGACTGCTGTTTAATTTACAAGAAAATTACTGGAAAATTCTAATTTTTTCAATCAGTTAGCTATCATTCTTTAGTTTTTACCTGAATTTTGCGTTTATTTGTGAAGTGGTTCTCATTTACGATGCCTCATTCACTTTTAATTCAGGAATACTTATCAATACGTTTTTTTTATAATTAAAGGTCATTTATTTTGTAATTTTTTTTGAGTGGGATAATTTTGGGTTTCTTTGGATTGTTGGCTTTAGCCGACGCTTTTTTGGCTTTTTTTTGGTTGAGTAGGATGAATCCTACTTACCAGTTGGGTTTAGCTGACGCTTAAATCCCGCTTACTAGTTAATTTTTTCCCATGCTTTTGCTATGCGTATTTCTGACACTTTTTGTTTTGTTCCTAAGTTTTGGGCAAATAAGGATATTCGGTATTCTTCCAGTAACACGTGAAATTGTTGTAATTCTTTGCTGTAAATTTCTGCTTGTTCACAGGCTTGATAAAAAGGCAGGCTCACTTTTTGTAGTAACTTTAGTTTTTCGGCTTCTTTTGTTGGGTTCTGTATTGCCGCATCAAGGCGAGTCTCCAAACCTTTGATAAATCGTGGGTAGTGCTTTATTTGTTCGATTTCTACCTCGTATAAGAAGTCCGCATAAATTAAATAATCCAATTGGTGTTGCATGTCATCGTAGGTTTCATTTGTTAACTTGTCCGCTTTGTCTTCGATTTCTTGCCACACGACGTACCAGTTTTCGATGATGGGATTAATCGCTTTACACATTTCGTTGGATTTGGCTAACCACGTTTTATCGAGGATTGAACACAATTTGTCAAAGGATTTTAATGTCATTATTGGTGCGTTTTGTTCGACAATGTCTTGTAAAACGGCATCAATGATGTGTTCAACCAACGAATGTTCTGTTTCCAACTGGCTCCATGCGAATTGCGATTGGATGCTGGTTTTGAGGTTTTTTTGTAAATAACGGTATTTGGCAGGGATTTTTAATTTCACCAACGTTTTTAATCCTTGCAAATGCCGTGCTTGTGCCTGTTGTTTGGTTTCAAATAGTCGCAAACCCACACTGTCCTTTTGTTGGATAATTGCGGGATAGGCAATCAAACCATTGTCCAACTTAATTTCGGCTTGAATGGTCTTAAAGACCCAATCTTTGGCGTTGTTAACTTGATGGGTTTGGGATGCGGTTTGCTGAAAAGATTTATTGGCTCGTTTACTGAATTGTTTTTGTAAGGCGTTAAATTCGCGTGAAATTTCACGAACGTTATTGTCTTGAGCAACGACTTTAAAAATAAATTTTAAATGCGTTGGCAATTCTTTGGCTTGCCACATTTCAACGGTGGTTTTTACCCCGCTCATGCGTGCGACTTCGGTAATAATTTGCTTGAAGAAATCACCGTTTTTAACTGCAATTGAATCTGCAATTGCTTGTGCGTATTCACTGGCAGGAACTAAGTTGCGACGAATGGGTTTGGGCAATCCTCTTATCATTAATTCCAATTTTTCTTTAATTAAACCTGGCACTAACCATTGAAAATCATCATCTGTAAACGAATTGAGCCACTGTAAGGGAATCGTGACAGTGATGCCATCGTTCTGTTCTCCAGGGGCAAAATTGTAGTTTAAGTTCAGTTTCAATCCCCTTATAGCCAATTTCTTGGGGAACAGTTCTGCCTGTGGCTTAGAACTACCCGATTTGGTTAATTGCTCATGGCTGAAAAACAAGCATTTATTATCTTGCTTGCGTAACCATTTAGCCAATAATTTTTCGCTATAAATGTGGTCAGGGATAATACTGGCATAAAGCTCTGCCAAACGCCACGGCTCCAGCAATATATCTTGTTTGCGTTGGCGGTCTTCTTGGGCTTGAATTTCGGCAATTAGCCGTTGATTGTGTGAATAAAACGGCAATCTTGTGCGTAATTGTTGCTGCACCAGTCCATCTTCAATAAATAACTTGTGCGAAGTCTCAACATCGGTTGGGCCATAATGGAAAGCCCTTTTCATGACTATAGGCAAGCCAAATAAAGTGAGTCGTTGATAACCCATGACCGAACCTTGCTTCTTTGACCAGTAAGGATCAAAAGAGCTGGTTTTTATCACGTGCTTGCCAATATCTTCAATCCATTCTTGTTCTATTTTTGCCACCGTTCTGGCATAAACTTTGGTGGTTTGCACGATACTTGCTGCGACTATCCACGTGTGTTTTTGGTTGAATTGTGCCGAACCAGGGAAAATAAAAAAGTTGCGGTTTCTAGCACCAGCATAGCCGCCTGTATCACCGCTTTCTTTTTTATAGCCGATATGCGAAATAAAGCCCGATAAAATCGCCTGATGTATGGCAACATAATCGGCTGGTTTGGTATTTAATTTAATTTTTTGTTCACGCAGTTTATTTTTTAATTGCCCATAAATATCACGCCATTCAAAATAACGGCGATAAGAAATAAAATTTTGCCGACACCATTTTCTAAATTGTGAATTGTTTTTTGCCTTTTTTTGTTTGTTTATATCATTCCACAAATTGATGAAAGCCAAAAAATCAGAACGATTATCTTGGTATCTTTTGTGAGCAGCATCGGCAGCACCTGCATGTTCTAATGGTCGCTCGCGCACATCTTGAATGGTCAAAGCCGCAACAATAATCAAACATTCAGACACACAGCCCAAATATTCTGCCTTTATCAATATTTGCCCAAGCTGCACATCAATCGGCAGCTGATACAATTTTCGTCCAGAAATAGTGAGCTTTCTCTGTTTATCAATGGCATGAAGTTCGGTTAATAATTGGTAACCATCGGCAATCATCGAAGCATTGGGCGAATCAACAAAAGGAAATTCATCAATACTGCCAAAACCCAAAGCCGATGCCCGCAATATGACCGACGCCAATGAAGTGCGTAAGATTTCAGGGTCGGTGTGTTCATCTCTTTGGTTAAAATCATCCTCTGCATACAAACGATAACAAACACCATCAGCAATTCGCCCACAACGACCTTTGCGTTGATTAGCGGCCGCTTGCGAAATGGATTCAACCAACAAACCTTGTATTTTAGAACGAGGCGAATAACGGCTGACCCGAGCCACACCCGAATCAATCACATAATGAATCCGTGGAACCGTGAGCGAGGTTTCAGCCACATTGGTGGTTAAAATAATGCGCCTAAGTGAACTTGGATGAAACACCCGCATTTGTTGGGCGGCAGTTAATCGTGCATAAAGCGGTAAAATTTCTGTTGAACGGATATGTTTTCGGGTTAAATAATCTTGGGCTTCTAAAATTTCTTTTTCACCCGATAAAAAAACCAAAATATCGCCTTCGTGGCTATTGGCATAGATTTCTGTTACTGCCGAATAAATACCCAAATTCAAATCATCATTGTCTTCATCCAGTGGTCGGTATTCCACTTCAACGGGATAACTGCGTCCTTCGACATTGATAATCGGCGCCTCATCAAAATGCTGTGAAAATTTAGCCGTATCAATCGTGGCCGAGGTGATGATGACTTTTAAATCCTTACGCCGTTTGCATAGTTGTTTCAGATAACCCAATAAAAAATCAATATTCAAACTGCGTTCATGGGCTTCATCAATGATAATGCAATCGTAATTATTGAGGAATTTATCGTTTTGCGTTTCCGCCAACAAAATACCATCGGTCATAAACTTAATCCAACCATCGGCTGAATATTTGTCATCAAACCTAACCTGATAACCCACATGTTGCCCAAGCTCTGTTTGTAATTCTTCCGATACCCGCTCAGCCATCGACCGAGCGGCAATTCTGCGTGGTTGCGTACAAGCAATCAAACCTTTCTCACCCAATCCTGCCAACAGACACATTTTCGGCAACTGCGTGGTTTTGCCCGAACCTGTTTCACCAGCCACCACCACAATTTGGTTTTCTTTAATGGTTTTTACAATCTCATCCACCCGAGCTGAAACAGGCAAGCCCTCGGCTAATTTTACTGCAGGTTTGGTTTTTAGGCGATTGAGAAAATGGCGCGAAGCCGAATCTACCTTAGCCAAGGTTTTCTCCAATTTATCTGGGTATCTTTTTGCCAAGAACAACTGTTGCCGCAAACGAAAATAATCTTTGCGTAACACAGAATTTGGCAAATTTTTGAGTAGTTTTTCTAACATGGCGAGATTATAGTTGCAAATAGCTTAAAACAAAAGCCACATGAAATTATTAACTCTTCACGATAACATGTCAAAGCCACAATGAATGGTAACTACTACAAAACATGACTTTTGGGACTGTTATTAACTTTCAAAATAACTACAATCTGAGCTAATTTTATAATTACTGGAAAACCTTGTGAAGACATCCGCCGTTATTCTTGCTTTAAGTACTTTTGTTATTACCTCATGCTCCAAAGTAGACACTAAAAAAACCATGATTCAAACTGACCTCGCCAAAACCAACCCATTATTGATGCAATGGACTGGACCTTATGGAGGCACTCCTGCCTTTGATAAGATGAATATCGCGGATGTTGAGTCGGCTTTTGACTTTGCGATGAAGCAGAAACTGGCTGAAATTGATGCCATTGCCAACACTACCGAACCAGCTACTTTTGAAAACACTATTGTTGCTCTGGAAAAATCGGGTAAATTATTGGATCGTGGTTTTGTTTTTTATGGTTTATGGAGTGGCAGTTTGTCGTCGCCAGAATTTAGAAAAATTCAAGCCAAATTAACGCCTAAGTTTTCAGATATGTCTTCTAAAATTCAGCAAAACGAAAAATTATTTAAACGGATTAAAACGGTTTATGATAACAGCTTGAAAAAACCTTTAGAAGCAGACCAACAACGTGTCGTGCAATTGATTTATGAAGGGTTTGCCATGAATGGTGCGGACTTAAATAAAGCCGATAAACAAAAATACGCAGCAATTAATAAAGAACTATCGGGGCTGTATAATAAATTTGCCAATAACATCTTGCATGATGAAGAAAACTACGTCACTTTCTTCAATAAAAACCAACTCTCAGGACTGTCTGAATCTTATGTGAAATCAGCCGCGGCGGCAGCAGAATCTCGTGGCAAGCCTGGCATGTATGCCGTGGTTAATACGCGTTCTTCCATGGACCCATTTTTGACTTATTCTGATGAAAGAGAACTGCGAAAAAAAGTATGGGAAAACTATTATTCACGTGGCGATAATGGCGATGAATTTGATAACAATGCCAACATCACTAAAATTTTACAATTGCGCAAAGCCAAGGTTAACTTGCTTGGTTTTGATAACTACGCACAGTGGCGTTTACAAAATCGCATGGCAAAAAAGCCTGAAAATGCTTTGGGGCTACTCAAAGCCGTTTGGCCAGCTGCGATTGCTCGTGTTGATGAAGAAGTTGCCGATATGCAAGTCATTGCCAATAAAGACAATATTACCATCAAGCCATGGGATTACCGCTATTATGCCGAAAAAGTGCGTAAAGACAAATACGATTTAGACTCAAATGAAGTCAAACAATACTTAGAATTAGGCAACTTGACCCAAGCCTTGCATTATGTTGCAGGACGTTTGTTTAATTTTAAATTTACCCCACTTCCTAAAGGAGAGGTTAGCGTATATCATGCCGATGTCAAGGTCTGGAAAGTCACGGATAAAACCACCGATAAACTCATTGGCTTATGGTATCTTGATCCCTATGCACGCCAAGGCAAACGCTCGGGTGCTTGGGCAAACACTTTTCGTTCTTACACCACATTTGAAGGCGAAAAAACCGTATTAGCCACAAACAATGCCAACTACGTCAAACCAGCAGCTGGAGATAAAACCTTAATTTCATGGGATGATGCGGAAACATTTTTCCATGAATTTGGTCATGCTCTGCACTTTTTATCCGCAAATGTGCGATACCCAACTTTAAACAGTGGTGTGCGGGATTATACCGAGTTTCAATCGCAATTATTGGAGCGTTGGTTAGCGACCGACGACGTCATTAATCGCTTTCTTAAACATTACCAAACAGGAAAGTCCATTCCAAAAGAGTTGGTGGCAAAAATTAAAAAAGCCGCAACTTTTAATCAAGGTTTTACCACAACCGAATATTTAGCCTCAGCCTTAATGGATATGGAACTGCACTTAGCCGACCCAAGCAATCTTGATCCTGACAAGTTTGAACGTGAAACCTTAGCAAAATTACACATGCCAAAAGAATTGCCAATGCGGCACCGCACACCCCAATTTGGGCATGTTTTTTCTGGTGAAGGTTATGCCACTGCTTATTATGGTTATTTATGGGCAGATGTGCTCACTGCTGATGCAGCCGAAGCTTTTGCCGAAGCCCCTGGTGGATTTTATGACAAAGAATTGGCCGCTAAATTAGTCAAATACCTGTTTGCACCACGTAATTCAATTGACCCTGCCGAAGCTTTTCGATTATTTCGAGGACGCGATGCAAAAATTGATGCCTTGATGCGTGATAGGGGTTTTCCCGTACCCAAAGGCTAATTTCAATTTTTAAAATTTAGATTGTTTTTACGGTAAAGGCAATCTAATTTATTATCTTGTGCGTATTACAGATAACCCAAAACCCGATAGTGAAAACACGATTATAGCACAACCCCTTAGCACGCCTAGCAAACCAAGAAAATATCTGATCACCAATGAGGTGACGACGAATTTTATTGATTTGCTATACGTACCAATTGATTGCACTCTAATTCGCGTCTCATTATCGGGATTTGGGGATAATAAAATAATTGAGTGATTAAAGTGAAAATAAGAACCGCAATATTACTATTAATGTTAAGTTTCTGCGTTAGTGCCAAGCTAGAATCATTGATAAATTGGCAAGAATTTAACAAAGCCAGTTTTAATCAAGCTCGAACGGAAAATAAGTTTATTATTTTAGATTTGGTGGCTGTTTGGTGTCATTGGTGTCACGTGATGGAAAAATCCACCTACCAAGACGAAAAGGTTGTTACTCTTTTAAATAAACATTTTATTGCGACTAAAGCTGATCATGACTTGCGACCTGACTTGGCTGAACGTTACCGAGATTGGGGCTGGCCTGCCACCATTGTATTGACCTCTGATGGAACAGAAATTGTTAAACGAGCTGGTTTTATCAACCCACAAAACATGGTGCGTTTATTGCAGGCAATAATAGATGACCCTTCTCCCGAAACCACCACTTTGCAGTTACCAAAAGAGTTATCCAAAACGGCTTTAATCTCTGCAGACATTGTTAAACAATTAAAGAAATCGCATTTTGATACCTATGATAACGAATTAGGTGGACTGGATGTGGCAATGAAATTTATTGATTTGGACTCGGTTTTATGGGATTTGCATTTAGCCGAAACAGGCAATCAAAAGGCACAAAAACATGTTGTTAAGACCTTAGATGCCGCTCTTAACCTGATTGACCCAGCATTTGGTGGAGCGTACCAGTATTCCACCCATGGGGATTGGAGTCATCCGCATTACGAAAAAATTATGCACACCCAATACCGATATATGCGGGTTTATTCACAAGCTTGCAAAAAATTTAAAAAACAAAAGTACTGCAAGGCAGTGTCTAAAGTTGCTGACTATTTACTGGATTTTCTCTACGACAAAGACAAAGGTGTGTTTTATACATCACAAGATGCAGACTTAAAACAAGGCAGCAAAGCCCATGATTATTTTAAACTCAATCGCAAAGATCGTTTAGCTCTGGGTTTGCCCCGTATTGATAAACACAAATACGCTGCACACAATGGCTTGGCAATTGAGGGCATGGTCTTTGTATTCCAAGCAACAAATAAGAAAAAACATCTTATCGCTGCACAAAAAGCTGCCAATTGGATTGTCAAAAATCGTTCAATAAAGGGCGGAGGATTTAAACACGACAAACGCGATACCGCAGGACCTTATTTGGCAGATACTCTATATATGGGACGGGCTTTTTTAAAACTCTATGAAGCCACAGAAGAAAACAAATATTTAATACAAGCTCAAATGGCAGCCAAATTTATTGATGAAAATTTCAAAAATCCCACAGGCGGTTTACTCAGTGCCGTACAAAATGGCACACCAGCCAAACCTTTACCTCAATTGTCGCAAAATATTGATGCATCCCTTTTCTTTATGGAACTCCTTAAACAAGAACCCTCTGCTTTCATTGAAAAGTTAAATCAACACACCATGAAATTGTTAGCCACTAGGCAAATAGTGACCCAAAACATAACAGAAGCGGGTGTTTTATTGGTTAATTTTGCATTTAATAAAAAATAAAGAATTTCTGCCTTGACCCTAACACTGTGTTATCCTTTAAAGTTCATCCTGTGAACCAAAGAGGAAACAAATAATGTACAAAATAAAACAATTTGCCGAATTGACAGGTGTCAGTATTCGCATGTTGCGGCATTATGACAAAATCAAACTTCTGGTTCCCGAAAACATTAATCAATTCAATGGTTATCGGTATTACGGCGAGAAAAATCTTGCCACCATGCAGCAGATACTGTTTTTTAAAGAGTTGGATTTTTCTTTGCAAGAAATCAAGAACATCATAAATGCCAAAGATTTCAAACCACTTAATGCGTTAACTATGCAAAGAAACCTGCTTAACTTAAAAAAACAACGCCTAGAAAACATGGTCAATTTTATTGATAAGCTGTTAAACAATAAAAACACAGGAGAATTTAACATGAGTAAACAACTCAACAATGCCATAAATAATGATGCATTCAACAATCAAAAACTTAAATATGCCAAAGAGGCAAAAGACAAATGGGGCAATACAGACAGTTATAAACAATCGCAAAAACGCATGGCAAACTATTCAAAACAAGACATTGCTCATATCAATGCCAAACAAGAAAAGATATACCACGATTTAGCATTGTTAATGCCCAAAGGCGTAAATGACAAACAAGTCCAAAACCTTGTGCATGATGCACGAATGTTGATCAATGATAACTGGTATGAATGCAGCAAACAGCAATTTGCCGCCCTTGGAAATATGTATTAACCTTGCTAGATATTACCAGACACTCAGGATGACATATGGAGAATATATCAAGGCTTAATTTGTATTTAATAGTTATTCTATTGAGTGCAAATTGTAACGCAGAGATATTTTCCATATGTCATCCCTAACCATATGATTTTAAAATGAAAGGTCGCCATGTGTTCGCTCATCACTTCGTTATTTTTGCTTGATGTAGAATAACTATAACTTCACAAAAAATAACTCGTGAGCGAACAAACACATGACGACTGAGTGAGCGGTAATATCTAGCAAGGTTAATATGTCAGTGATGTTCGTTTTAAGGAAAGTATTGATAAATTCGGAGACGGACTGGCGAATTTTTTGCAGCAAGCGATTGAGATTTATATCGAAAAATAAGCTTATTAAAAAGGCAATCTGTAAAGGTTGCCTTTAGCTGATTGTTTTTAATTTTTTTGTTATACTCAAATCCCTATATAGAATCGCAATAAAGAGTGCAAGCAATTGATGTGCATAAGGAATTGACAAAAACTAAATCCACCTGATTGGTGATTAAGATTTTTGACGATTTCTTAGGTGCATTAAGTGGTTGTGCTCTGATTGTGATTTCTATATCGGGATTTGGGTTATATCTTCTCTGTGTTCTTTAAGATTAAAACTTGGATTACAAAAACAATACAACATGCCTTTATAATTCATACCTAAATAGTCAAAACTATTGCTAAAAAGCTCTTCAAAACTTCGCTCGGGTAGTGGTGATGAACCGGTGCTTAATATGGCACATGATTTTCCACGCAATTGCTGAGCCAGTTCTTTTTTGAACTGTAATAAGTCAGATATACGGTCAAAAAAGACTTTCATCTGCGCACTCATGCTGTACCAATAAACTGGTGAGGCAAAAATAATTTGATCATATAAGAGCAGCTCTTTGACCAGTCCAATAAAATCATCATCACTGTTTTTATGTTCGTAATCAAAGGGAGAAATTTGATAATCTTTTAGGTTAAAAACATCAGCATTGATGGTTTGTACAACAGCATTAACCAACGCAATGGTATTGCCATTGTCGTTAGATGAGCCGATAAGAACAGCAATTTTAGCTTGTTGTTTGTTCAATGTTTTTCCGATTATAATACAAACTAAAGACAGCCAATAATACCATAAACGCCCCAAATAATAGCACGTACTTTGAGTCAAATATTGATAATTGTCCGCCAAAGATTGAAGTCAATACATTGGTTAAACAAAATATACTCACCTGTAAACCCATGATTTTACCTTGACCTAAATGCCCAAATTTTTCTGATAATAAACTGGGAAACATGCCATTGACTATGGCTATGGCGCCACCAATTCCTGCAAACACTAGATAACTTTGGCGCAAACTGGCAAAAGGTTGGATAAATAGCAATAAAGATAACAACAAACCAAAATATAACATGGCGTAATAATGCCCGATTTTTTGCTGCAATCGAGTTACCACAAAAATACTGCAACTAATCATCATGATATTTAAGCTAATGGTTGCCATGGAAATGGTGGTGCCATCGGCATGGAAATAATCAACATACCAAACAGGGAAAAAATTATAAAAAGAGGTTAACCCGATACAATAAATAAAATAAAACAAATACAAAGGAATGACTTCTTTGTGTTTAAATAAGCTAAATGAATGCTGGTGTCTTAAGATGTATTTTAAGTCATGCTTTTCTATAATTTTTTTATCTTTTTGAATAAGAAGTATGACTAATAGCAAAGAGAGAAACAAACCTATCCCTGCCAATAAAAAAACTTGAGCTACACCATAAACCATCAATAATCCACCTAATAGTGGACCAATCATCCATCCCACATAGGAAGCAGAATACAACATCGAGAATGCTTTGGTGCGATTTAACTGTGGATGCAAATCTGCCGCAATGGCACGGGCAATAGAGATATTGCCTTCACTCAGTCCTGTTAAAAACCGAGCTAAGACAAAAGTTATAAAAGACTCTTGCCAAATAGCCAATGCGGTTAATGCATAACCAATTACTGCTACAACTAGTGTAATAACTAATATCTTTTTTCGACCATAAAAGTCACTTAATGCACCCAAGTAATTACTGCCAATTAACATACCAAATGGATAAGTCGCCAAGCTAATGCCTAATAATGTTTTGGGATGAATACCCATAAAACGGGTTAAATCATTGGCTGGATAATCTATAAAATAAGGGGCTAAAACCGGATATGGCAGTGCAATGCCAATGGTACCAAACAAGGTCACCAGCATTAAAACAAAAAGGACTATTTTGGGCTTATCAAGCATTCATTATTTCTTGTTTAAACTTATAATCGTCACGAATCCCAATGCGATTTCCATCAGGATCAAAGATATTGATATTAGAACCCCAATCATACCATTCAATCACATTTTTTATGCCTTTTTGTTGGAGATGTTTTGAGGCTTGGTTGATATCATCGACATTAAATCTGATTTTAACAGGTGACTTTTTAACCGATTTACCTTGTACATCTGCCACGCCACCTGATTCTAACATTAAATACGAATCCAAAAATTCAAAACAACAAAGTTCAAAGTTCAACTCACTTTTTTGAAACAAAATGGGCAACCCCAAAACATGTCTGTAAAAATCGAAACATTCAGCATATTTTTCAACATTGACAATAATGCCTGTGCGACTAATCTGCATAAATATTTCTCTTTGCTGGTTCATCCACATAATAGTGAACAAATTCTATCTCATAGCCATTGGGATCAACAAAATAAACACTGCCACGGTTTTCATCGCCATCGTATGACACGGATGGTTCAAGACCAATGGCTTTAAAACGCTTTATCAAACCATTAATGTCACTGACAACAAAGGCAAAATGTGCCAATCCGATTTGGTATTCTTGTAGCTTTCTGTTTTCACCTGTGCCACTGTCGTTTAAGGATAAATAATTGTAATCATCGCCAAAATGCAACCAATTACGTGGATGCCCGTACCAATTGCTCTTACCGCCACCACGAATTTTCCAATGGGGAAAAGCCGCTTGGTAAAATTTTAGGGTTGCTTGCATGTCTTTGACTACAAGATTTAAATGCTCTAAATGTATCATGTTTTTTCTCCTGTTTGAATTGTTACTCGCCACGGCGGGTTGAGGCGATTATCACCTGCCCAGTAGAGTTTGATTTTATTGCCTGATGGGTCTTTTAAAACCGCTTCACGCCACAGATAAGATTCATCTTGTGGTAATTGCTCAAAAGCCAAACCTTTTTTCTGCAATTCTTCGACCCATTTATCCAAATTTTCTTCTTCAAAATAGACAACCGCACCATTTTTATAATCGTTGTCATCATGAATGATGGAAAAAGTGTTGTGGCTTTGCTCACAAACAAATCGTGCATAATGCGGGGAGTCAACAATTTGGGTCAACCCCAAAGTGAGGTAAAACTCCATGCATTCTTTTATATTTTTGACGGGTAAGGTTATTTGATTAAGTTGCATAATTTTATTTAGTAAAGTAATTGCTTTACATATTAGTGCCGCAACAGGAATAGGTAAAGTATTTTCTTTACATAAATAGCAAATAAGGCATAATAGCAGCATGAAAACCGAAAACAAAATTTTACAACTGCTCAAAACCAATGGTGCCATGACCGCAAAAGAATTAGCAAGTGAATTAAAAGTTACGACTATGGGCATACGTCAACACATGTTGCAATTGGAGCAAGCTAATGATGTTGCTTACCAAGATAAAAAAGCTGCCCGTGGTCGCCCAACACGCTATTGGTCATTGACCAAAAAAAGTGATAGGCATTTTCCCGATGGTCATGAGACCCTAAATTTACAAATAATCGAATCAGTCAGACAAGTTTTTGGCGAACAAGGCTTGGAGAGGTTGATTAAACAAAGAGAACAAGAAACCTTTGTTCATTACTCACAAAAATTAAACCAGCTTGATGGCTTGCGACCAAAACTAGAAGAATTAGCAAAAATCCGCAGTGATGAAGGTTATATGGCAACTGTTGAAGAAAGAGACGGTGAGTTTTGGTTATTAGAAAACCACTGCTCCATATGTGCGGCTGCCAGCAGTTGCCTCAATTTTTGCCGCAGTGAGTTGCAATTATTCCAAAATTTGTTTAAAGACTTGGCCGAAATTACACGCGAAGAGCATATCATGCAAGGGGCAAGACGGTGTGCTTATAAACTAATGCCATTATCATGAATAAGTCCATCAATAGTGGCTTTAATGGCTTGCTGTAATGGAGTAAAATTATCGCCAAATTTGTTTTGGTATTTTTGGTGACTAACTATGTATGGATTGGTAACTTGTGGCATCATCTCTTTGAATTCACTTATTAAAGGATTAAAAAGGGCTAAAAATGATAGCATTTTATTTCCTGCAATGCGAATTTTTATGGGTTGGTTAATTTCATTTTCTACTAGCTTAATAAATTCTCTAGTTGTTATGGTTGGTGCATTTGGTACATGCCACACTTGATTGTAACACTCCTTGTTTTTACTCACAGTTATCATTGTGTTGGCAAAATCTTTGATGTATGTATAACTGTGTGGTAAATCTATATTACCCATTAAGTTTACGGTTTTTCCATGAATTGCAGATAAGAAAAAATCAGCGCCTAGCAAAGCATTTTTGACAAAAGGACCAAAAAAATCAGAACCACGAACAATAGCAGTATCAGTTTTACTTCTTAAAAATTCTTGTGCGGCTATGGCTCTTATTTTCCCTTTTTTGGTAGTTGTATCCATTGCACATTCTTCGGTTAAGTTATGAAATGAATTCTCACCATACATGTACAGATTATCTCCATAGATGAGTTTTGCATTGCTATCTTCAAGACCTTTAATGATGGCTTGAGTTAATAGATGGTAATTTTCACTCCAAGCTGTATAGGGAGGCATTGCACAATGAAAAATATGATTTGCGTCTTTACAGAGTGTGGCAACTTGTGTGCTATCGTATAAATTTAAAGCTTTTACGGTAATGTTAGGATTGTGACTGAAGCCTTTAATTTTCCCTTTTTGATTTACCACAGTGACTTTCTCTCCTTTTTGGGTTAATAATTTTGCTACCCAAATACCAAGAGGTCCAGTTCCAAAGATTAGTGTTTTATTGTTCATAAATTAATTAACAATTAAGAAAGATTACAGTATAGTTATGCATTAACAATAAATATATAGTCGTTTATTAATAGTGTGTATGCAAATATGAATAACATAAACTGGAATCTTATCCACTCATTCTTGGCTGTTGTTGAAAATGGCAGTCTCTTAGGTGCTGCGCGTTCACTTGGAGTCTCTCAGCCAAAATTGACACGTGACATCCAATCACTTGAAGCAGAAACAAAATTAAACTTATTTAAACGAACCAATAAAGGGTTGAATTTAACCAGTTCAGGAAAGTCACTGGTAGAATCTGCACAAAAAATGAATAAATTCGCCCTAAAGTTTAATCGACAAGTGCAAGGTTCATCTACCGAGATTATAGGCAATGTAAGAATTTCTGCAAATGAAATTATTGGATTGTATTTATTGCCTGCTGTAATTGCCTCCTTTAGGCAATTACACCCATCAGTTACGATAGATGTGCTGATAACAAATAAAGTCAGCAGCCTTAGTAAGCGCGATGCTGATATTGCTTTACGAATGTTTCGTCCTACTCAATTAGATTTAGTGATTAATCGATTACCTGATATGGAACTGGGATTTTTTGCGCATGAAAAATACATACAAAAAAATGGTGCTTTTAGTAGTATAGAAGATTTTAAAAACTTTACTATTATTGGTTATGATGAGTCAATGGAATTTATTAATGGTGCTGCTGCAAGTGGTTATGTGTTAAAACGTGATGATTTTAAACTGCGTACTGATAATTTAATTATGCAAATAAACCTTGCAAAACAAGGGGCGGGAATAATAGTTACACACAAAAAGCTTATGCAGAGCATTAAATATATGCAGGAAATAAAGACAGATATTTCCTTGCCCATCATGCCATTTTGGATAGTTTGCCACGCAGACACACAATACAATGCACGCATAAGAACCTTTAGAAAATTTTTAATTGATTGGTTTGAAAATGATCCTTACCATGGACTATCTACCCGATAGGAATAGTGTGATGTATTTCTGTAATGGTTCAAAAATTCAGTCATGGCAATGAGTTTACCATCATTAGTGTATTGACCATAGCTAATTCCTTCGCCGATTTTAGTTCCTTCGGCATCGCACATATTCCAACAGGCGATGCTTTTATTGCTGTGTGCCATAAAATAAGTAGTGACAAAATGCCCTTCTGGGATTTGTTGATGAAAATCTAACATATAATTTAATAACTCATCGTATCCAGTGGTTTTTATTAATGGGTCCTTGTAGTGGCAATTTTTATCCAAGCTTTGAGCAAAGGCTGCTAATTTATCTTTTGTGTTTTTAAGTTTCCATGATTGGGAATAAGTTTCCCATGTTTGTTTAAAAGGGTTCATTTTAATCTCCAAAATTAGTGGGTGAATTGTAGTAAACAAATCAACGGTGTTTTTGATATTTTGTGCGGTTTGTAATCTATGCCATGATAAAATGCACCCATGAAAAAACTTACCTTTCTTTTATTGATTTATTCGGTGGCTTCTTGTGCGATAAACTTAGATGGCATTCTTGATGATGTCCAATGGCAAGAGGCTCAACACTTTACGGACTTAGTTTTGGTTAAACCTTATGTTTTGACACCCGCACAATATAAAACAGATATTTACGTGGTTTCAGATGAAAAAGGCATCTATTTTGGCATTAAAAACTACCAACCCGTTAATACCAGAAATACCGATTCTTCTGCAAGAGATCAACGGATTGGGTCGGATAGAAACCAAATAATTATTGATTTTGATAACAACAGCATCACCGCTTATTCTTTTGAAGTGGGGATTAGTGGCTCTATTCGTGATGGTATTTTTAGTAATGAAAATAATTTTTCCAACGAATGGGATGGCAATTGGGTAGCAAAAACCACACAAAATAATGAGTATTGGACTAGCGAAGTTTTTATCCCTTGGGATGTGGTTTCCATGAAAAAATCCAAGGATGAAATGCGTCAATTAAAATGGTATGTTGCTCGTACAGTTGTCGATATTAATGAGGTTTACGCAAATGTTGCGGCTGATAATTCACGCCAACGGTTTCTTTCTGAATTTGCACCATTAACAATTAAAGACTATGCTTCTTCCTCCTTTTCATTATTTGGATATGCCAGTGGCAGACGTGATTTTCATAACCAAACAAGCTCTTTTGATATGGGTTTGGATTTATTTTGGAAATCGGGTAATGGTAAGCAGCTTACTGCAACGGTTAATCCTGATTTTGGTCAAATTGAAAGCGATCGGTTGGTGGTTAATTTTTCCGCTACAGAAGTTTTTTTTAACGAACGCCGTCCATTTTTTACCGAAAACCAATCCTTATTCAATGTGCAGGGTGCGAACGGATTGCGTTTACTCCACACCCGTCGTATTGGTGCACGTCCCGATACTGGGACTGAAAGTTCTACTGATATCGATACCGCCATTAAATATACCGATAACCGTGAAAATATGACTTATGGTGTATTGGCAGCCTTTGAATCCAGTGGTGATGGTTTCCAAGGAAGAGATTATTTTGCTGCCCGTGCTTTGCATCGAACACAGAAACAATCCGTTGGTTTAACCACTTCTTTTGTTGATCGTGGCGACATTAACAGAACGGCAGTCAGTATGGCACTTGATCATGAATATTTGTTGGGTGAAGACATTAAGTTTAAAAGTCAATTAGTTGGTGCATCAACCAAACAAGACGCGCAAAACACGAATGGTTTAGGCGGGTGGTTAACTGTTCAACACCAAATCAACCCAAATCGCAGCCACTATTTTGAAATGAGCCATTACGATGATGACTTTGAAATCAATGATTTTGGATTCTTACCCCGCAATAACCTCAATACATTTCGCTATCATCATACCATTAAACAAACGGAATTTAATGAATCTTCCACAACACAACAGCGCATAGTCAACCTTGATTTTTTTCATCAAGGCAATGACTCAGGCGATACCATCTCGCGTGCTTATCAAATTAATAGCGAATGGCAGTTTAATAATGCCACATCAATGGGTTGGCAGGTTCGCTACAAAGAAAAAGGAGTCAATGATTTAATTAGTCGTGGTCATGGCAACCTAAATACGGCTGATGGTTATGAGTTGAGAGTAAACTACCGCAGTTCAAATGCCAACAAATTCCGTCATCATGCTTTTTATGAGCGCCTGAATTATTTCAGCGAGGGAAAGGGTTTTGAAGCACATTTACATCCGAGTTACTTTTTTACTGACCAATACAGCCTTTCGTTGAGTGTTTTTTATACGGATTTCGGCAACTGGTTAAATTGGTTGGGAGAAGATTTGTTTGGGCGTTATCACCGTAAATTGTCCAACTCGTCGCTGGATTTCAATGCCAATATTAGCCCAAAGCAAGAACTTCGAATGCGTTTTCAGTGGCTAGCTATCGATGCCCAAGCCAACAAAGAGTATCAACTGCAATCCACAGGTGATTTAGCTCAAACAGGAAATACAATAAATGACTTTAGCCTATCCAATACCGCACTGCAAGTTCGCTACCGCTACGAAATTGCACCACTATCAAATATCTATGTGGTTTATTCTCGAGGCGGTCAAATTTTTGAACAAAGAAGTCACCGAATCAGTGATTTATTAAATTCAGGTTTTTCCAATGTTACAGGCAATAACTTTTTAGTAAAACTGAGGTATAAGTTTTTGTAATCCTATATTTTATCTACTATCAGGGTATTCCTGATGTTAAATCCACTCAATGTTTGACATTTGTTAACAAAATTGCTAAAAAACAATTTATAAATTTAATAAGAGGTGAGTAATGAAAAGAGTTTTATTCTTGGTTGCATTTATAGCGACCTTTTCTAGTATGGCTGCAAGTGGTTTTAATGATGAATATGATGTCAATGAGGCTTCTGTTAATCCAAGTGTTTCAACCAGTAACTACAGTTTTCCCAACGCTGTAACTGCATCTTTGTATAGCAACGGCTCCTTAGTTAATGGTGTCGGAACTGGAGCAGGTGGACTTGATGAAAGTATTTTGCAAGGAAATTTAGGAATGACAACATTAGGTTTAGCACATCAGCTTGGTTCAAGCGCTAGAGTAGCCGATGATTTTACTATATCAGGAGCTGATTGGAATATTACTAATATTACATTTTATGCCTACCAAACAGGTGAAACTGCCTCAACAATTACTGCTGTTAATTTAAGAATCTGGGATGGAGTCCCAGGTGCTGCAGGAAGTAATATTGTTTTTGGTGATGATACAACCAATATAATGACTTCTACTGTTAATTCTAACATCTTAAGAGTATCAGATACGACTACTGGTACAGCAACCAATCGCCAAATTGCGGCAAGCGATGTAGCGGTTAACATAACTTTATCAGCAGGAACTTACTGGTTGGATTGGCAAAGCGATGGATCAGGTGCATCAGGTCCATGGGCTCCACCAATCACGATTACAGGTCAAACAACCACAGGAAATGCTAGACAATTTTTTTCAGGAGCGTGGGCAGATATCACAGATGGTGGTACAAATACACCTCAAGGGCTTCCCTTTATTATTCAGGGTACCTCTGCAGTGGTTCTAGCACCGCCAACACCAGTTCCTGCACTTAATTGGATTGGGTTGGCATTTTTATTACTTATGCTTAGTTTTGTATCAAGAAAGTTCTTGATAAAACAATAAGAAAGTTTTAAATTAACAAAAAGAACCTGTCGCATTTTTGCTACAGGTTTTTTTATTTATTCAAAACCATCGACAAATATAACATCTGAAGGGATTGTTACCGTGAGTGAGCTTAAGTTGGTTGGATTATTATATTCTCCAAAATAAGTCGGAGCAAACAAGGGTTCTATATGCAAATTACCAATACTAATAACGTCATTATTGGTATAGCACAGTGTCGAAGAACCTGAAATACAACCCGCCTCTTTAAAACTAACAAAAATAGGTTCAAATGGAAAAACTGAAATGGCATCAATATTGCTTTTTATTCCAATAATTTGGCCATTGATTGCTTGTTGAGAGTCGACTTCCACAGTATAAGTATCCGTCATTATATTGACAACAACTATATCCGCAGGGAAAATACTCAATCCATGCGTAACAACGGCATGATCAACTGAAAAATAAATATCACCAGTGATATAAATTGAAAAAGCATCGATTTGAACATCTCTATCAAATGTATAGTATATCGACACATTATCACACGCTACATCAGTGCATTTAAGAATGGAATTTTTTAACACCGTCACCGAGCCAAATGGGCCTTGAATTTCCACGTCGTTGTCAAATGAAAAATATTGCAAGCCATCAAAACTGTCTTTGTGGTAACCATTAACCGATGCTCCTCGTATAGACAATAACCAACTTGGAGTCTGGGAGACTATCTCTATATCAGAAGCGATAAAACTGTTTCGAATAATGCTATTTTTAGGTACAGCCAACGCGTTGGATGAAGTAAAATCAATATCCACTGAATAATCAAAAAAAAGATTCACTCCAGCATATGCATTATTAATATTAACCCCGCGACATAATACAGCAAATTCAGTCTAAGCCTATTTGTTCTTGGCAAGGCATCAGCATGCAGTCCTAGTCATTCTAAAGCAAATGCTGATAACGCAGTCCAAGAGCGAATAGGCTTAGACCATTCATAACAAAATCAATAAGTTGGGACTACAAGAAATCCCCATCTCTGCATCAAATTATTTTGAGATAGACGACCAACCCTACAATAATTTTCTTTGATATAAGAATTTCTTGTAGTCCTGAATTACGGTATTATATCGCGGGGTTGATATGTTTTGACCTGTCAAGTTTAAATACATAATTTCACATGTTCTAGTCTTTAATCTCTAAAACAATCCCATTGTTGATTT